>CAYVSK010000004.1:42623-58640 GCA_964453635.1 uncultured Weeksellaceae bacterium
AAGACCCCCTTCTTCGGTTCCTTCCCCACGAGAACAGCACCGACCTCCCGGCCGTACCCGAAGGGAAAAAAGGCAGGAACGGCCAATTCCAGGACCAGGAGAGGGAACTCCTCTACAAAGTGCTTTTTGAACTGAAGAACGATGTGAACGACCTCAAGAACCTGATCTTCGAATTGCTCCACGGAACATCTCAGGAATGGCGCGTCCATCAGATGGGAGGCAAGAACCCCGCGGAAGGCAATCCCCAGGACCCCCGGACCGACATGGGCGGAAGCGATACCTTCGCCCTTCCCCCGAGCGGGGATGATCTTCCCCAACCCCAGGCGGCCACCCCAACCCCAGAAGCTCCGGAAGAAGTGGAAGAATCCCTGTCGCTTGAGGACCGGGAGAAGGACCTTATCAAAAAAGCCCTGAAAAGACACAAAGGGAAGCGGAAAAGTGCTGCCCGGGAACTCGGGATCTCCGAGCGGACCCTTTACCGCAAGATCAAAGAGTACAACATCAAATAGCCTATGCGGATGTCCCGGATATTCCCCTGCCGGCCAGCAATGACCCGAATGGCCGTTTTGCTCCCCGTGTTCCTTCTCTACAGCTGCAAAACACGCTATTCCTTTACCGGCGCCGATATACCCCCCGAAGCCGAGACAATATCGGTAAGCCAATTCCCCAACCGGACCAGCCTGGCCGGCCCTAACCTCAGCCAGACCTTTACTGAGGAATTGCGAAACATCTTTTTAAAACAGACGGACCTGGAACTGGTAGAAAAAAAAGGGGACCTTCGCTACGAAGGAAAGATCACCCGGTACAAGGTAAAACCGGTCGCCGTGGAAAGCAACGAAAGGGCGGCCATGAACCGGCTGACCATTGCCGTAGAGGTGAAATACACCAATACGGTCAACGAAGAAAAGAACTTCGAAAGCACTTTCTCGCGCTTTGCTGATTTTGAAAGTAACCGCGACCTTTCCGAAGTGGAGGATCGCCTGATCGCTGAGATCACCGAACAGCTCGTGCAGGACATTTTCGACCGCTCTCTCAGCAATTGGTAAATTCGTGGGGATGACCAGGGGCCATTTCATATCCCTATTGAACGGAGAGACCCCTTTCCGGGCAGAAGATGTTGAGGAACTCGGTGAACTGGCTTCCCAACATCCCTATAGCAGCACCTTTAAGCTGATGTACCTCCGGGGGTTGAAAGAGACCGACAGCATCCACTACCAGACCTACTTGAAGCGCTTTTCGCTGCAGGTCCCGGACCGCCGGAAACTCTTCAACTACCTGGAGCAAAGTGCTCCGCCCGAAAACAGCGAAGCAACCACTGCGCCTCCTCTTCCATCCGTGGACGAAAAGGCCAAAGAGGAGACGGGGGCGACGGAACCGGAAGGAAAATGCCCGCAGTATTCCCGGGAAATATCCCCAGCACCGGCACGATCGGTCACCCTACCCGAAGAAACGGACCCGACGGAAGAAACGCCTTCGGAAGAAACGCCTTCGGAACCATCTCCCCTCCCCCGGGACCCGGTTGAACGGGAGATCATGGTCTCGGCGGTAAGGGGCCAACTGTTCACGGAGATCCAAGCGGATATCGAAGAGAGCTCAACGGCGGATACCGAAGAGCAAGAAAAGGAAGAAAAAGAACCCCAGACCTCCGGTCATCAGCCCCTGGGATCGCCTAATGAAAGCGAGCGACCGAGAAGCTTTACCGACTGGCTCGACGGCTCCGCAGGGAAAGCAGCACCGAAAGCAGGAACAACAAAAGGGCTCTCATCATTGTCACAGGAAACAGAGGACCTCGATGCCATACGGGACCTTGTGAGCCGCGAAAATGAAAAAAGAGACCAGCCAGCCCCCTTCTTTTCGCCCAGCGAAATGGCCAGGAAAAGTACGGTGGAGGACCAGGAACTGGTCACGGAGACCCTGGCCGAGATCCACTTTCAACAAGGCCATTACCAAAAAGCCAAAGAAGCTTTCGAACAATTGCAGTCGAGATTTCCCTCAAAAAGCGATTACTTTGCAGGCCGTATCGCTGAGGCCGAGGCGGCCATGAAAAAATAAAGCCCATGGGAACGCTGATATCCATTCTTCTTTTCATTATCTGTATCCTCCTGATCCTCGTGGTGATGGTCCAGAACCCCAAAGGGGGTGGTCTGGCTTCGGAATTCTCCTCCGCGAATCAGATCGGTGGCGTACGTCGGACCGCGGATTTCCTGGAAAAGACCACCTGGACCCTGGCCATATCCCTCGTCGTTCTCTCCCTTGTTTCGGCCGGATTCTCAAAAAGGACCAACCCACAGGGAATGCGGGATGAGAGCGTGGTCAGCGATGAGCTCATTCAGGAACAACAATTCGGAGGGAACCGAGGAGGCGGTCAGAACGTTGTTGCCCCCGACCCCTCTCAAATTCAGAAAAAGCAGGAAAAAGGCCAAAACAAGGAAAAAGGCGGGGGGAACGACAATTGATAAAGCAAAGCACTCCGCCCACCCCGAACGCTTTAATTTAAAGTAAAAAGCCCCCTTTTTTCACCACCCCTTTTACAAACGCCAGTTTCTGGACCACGACACAGGATTCCTGTGGCCGGGATTGCCGAATGACATCCTGTCATTTTACTGACATCCTTTGCTCTCCGGAGCGGGGACATTCCTGCAAATTTGTCCTATTTTTCCCATCAAACGGGGGATCGGTACAATTCATGTAAAAGCGGGGATGCAAACGAGAATGTCTAACCAAAAAGATTCAAAAATGGCGGAAAAGGTAAAGCCTATAGCGGGGACCAACAATCGAGTCCTTGTTGAGCCTTATCCCTCTGAAGAAGAGACGGCAGGTGGTATCGTGATCCCTGAGACAGCGAAGGAAAAACCCCAGCGGGGGAAGGTCATTGCCGTGAGCGATGATCTCCAGGATACACCAGCGAGCGTGAAGGAAGGCAATGAAGTCCTTTACGGAAAATTCGCAGGAACGGAGTTCAGCTTTGAGGGCAAGGATTATTTGATCATGCGGGAGTCGGATATATACGCGACCCTCAACTAAGAAAACGAATCACAAAACCCTAAAAAATAGAGAAAAATGGCATCTAAAGAGATTTATTTTGACCTGGATGCGCGCGACAGGCTCAAGAAGGGAGTTGATTCCCTCGCCAACGCCGTTAAAGTGACCCTTGGCCCCCAAGGGCGGAATGTTGTATTGGACCAAAAGTTCGGTTCACCCAATATCACGAAGGATGGCGTGACCGTCGCCAAAGAGATCGAACTTTCCGACAGCGTGGAGAACATGGGCGCTCAGATGGTCAAGGAAGTGGCTTCAAAAACAGCGGATTCCGCAGGTGACGGCACCACCACAGCCACGGTCCTGGCTGAGGCCATCGTCAAGGAAGGGCTCAAGAGCGTTGCGGCCGGTGCGAGTGCCACCGAGATCAAAAGGGGCATTGAAAAGGCCAGCGACGCCATTAAGGAGGAATTGGCAAAGGTCTCTCAAAAAGTCGGTGAGGACAACAACCGTATCCAGCAGGTCGGGGCCATTTCCGCGAACAACGACGATACCATTGGCGAGCTGATCGCACAGGCCATGGATAAGGTCAAAAAAGAAGGCGTGATCACCGTCGAAGAGGCCAAAGGCACCGAAACAGAGGTCGAGGTCGTTGAAGGGATGCAGTTCGACCGGGGTTATCTCTCCCCCTATTTCGTTACCGATAACGAGAAAATGATCGCTGAACTGGAGGATCCCTATATCCTGATCTTCGACAAGAAGATCTCGAACATGAAGGACCTCGTACCGATCCTCGAGAAAACTTCCCAAGCGAGCAAGCCGCTTTTGATCATCGGGGAGGACGTTGAAGGTGAGGCCCTCGCGACCCTGGTCGTGAACAAGATCCGGGGCTCTCTCAAGGTAGCTGCAGTGAAAGCACCGGGCTTCGGTGACCGCAGAAAGGCCATGCTCGAGGATATCGCAGCCCTCACAGGGGGGACGGTGATCTCCGAAGAAAAGGGCTACAAGCTCGAGAACGCCGAGCTCGACGACCTGGGCCAAGCCGAGAAGATCTCGATCGACAAGGACAACACTAAGATCGTGAACGGCAAAGGCGAAAAGGATAACATTGAATCCCGGATCAACCAGATCAGGAGCCAGATCGAAGAGACCACCTCGGACTACGACCGCGAGAAGCTCGAGGAAAGGCTCGCCAAACTCGCCGGCGGTGTTGCCGTACTCTACGTCGGAGCGGCGACCGAGGTCGAGATGAAAGAACGAAAGGACCGGGTCGAGGACGCCCTGAGCGCAACCCGGGCTGCTGTTGAAGAAGGCATCGTTCCCGGTGGCGGAATCGCCTATATTCGTGCGCTACCGGCACTCGAAGACCTGAAGGGTGACACCGAGGACGAGAACACCGGCATCAACATCGTTAAGCGGGCCATCGAAGCACCACTCCGGCAGATCATAACCAATTCCGGTGGCGATGGTTCGGTCGTGATCCACGAGGTCAAAGAGGGCAAGGACGATTTCGGCTTCAACGCGAAGACCGAAAAGTACGAGAACCTCTACGAGGCCGGGGTGATCGATCCGACGAAAGTCACCCGCGTGGCTTTGGAAAATGCTGCGTCCATCGCCGGAATGTTCCTCACCACGGAGTGTGTGATCTCCGAGGAAGAAGAGGAAGAAGAAGGTGGCGGCGCCGGTGGTGGTATGCCCGGCGGCGGAATGGGCGGCGGAATGCCCGGCATGATGTAAGCAGGGCATTCGCAACGCTTTCAAAAACCCGGCTCGTCGTCAATGGCGATGCCGGGTTTTTTTATGCCCCGATCGAAGAAAGGGCCCAAGCGTCACTGAACCACGATCCGTTTGACCAGAACTTTCCCGTTCATGCTGACGCGCAAGAAATAGACGCCGGGATCGAGGCCGGTTATTCGCAACTGCTCACCGTCACCGATCGAGCTCAAGGATCGGATGGAGGCACCGAGCATATCAAGTATTTCGATGCGGGGAGGATCATCCGGATGACCTTCCCATTCAAGCGTCAAGGTCCCATCCGGGCTCGGATTGGGATAAGCGTTCAATCCCCATGAAGTCCGGCTACCGTAAGCCGGACCCGTGGAAACGCTCCCCCCGACCACAAAACTGTCAACCCCAGTACAACCATTGTCATCCTTTACGGCCACCTCATAGACCCCTTGGTCGGTCAGGCTGTCCAGATCCTCTGAATCCTGGCCGGTGGGATCCCACTTGTAGGAGTAGGGAGGCACACCACCATTCACCGTGACGTCGATGAAACCATAGGACCCCGTGTCGTTGACCGTCCCCTCGATCGTCAGGGAATCAGGCTCAACGATCTCCCCGTTAGCGATCCGGGTACAACCGTTGCTGTCGGTCACCACGACCGAATAGATACCACCCGGCATATTGGTGAGGGAGTCCTTTTTTGCCCCATTGCTCCAATCATATTCATACGGGGGAACGCCGCCGCTTGCATCAACGGATATGATCCCATCCTCATCGCCGTAGCAATCGAGATCCCGCTTGCTGATCTCCAGTTCAAGGGAATCCGGCTCATTTAGTGTATAGGTCCGCGTCAGCGTGCAACCCAGAGAATCCTCGATCGTAACAGAATGGTCACCCCCACTCAACCCCTGAACCGTATCATCCTGAACTCCATTGGACCATTGGTAGGAATAAGGAGCTGTCCCTCCGTTCACCGTGAGCATTATCATGCCGTTTGAATCCCCGGCACAGGTAACATGTTGAATGGAGGATCCCACCGCGAACTCCTCCGGTCCCTCAATATCAAAGGAGAAGGAGCTTTTGCAGCCATTGGTCGTATCCAGCACATCCACGATATAGCCCCCTTTGGGCAGGTTATTGGCCGTGCTGTCGTCACTGACATCAGGAAACCAATTGAAAACAAAGGGAGGATTCCCCCCCGCGATGTGCAGGTCCACCGATCCACTGCTATCGCCGGGACAGCTATTCTCGGTCTTGTTCTTGATCGAGATCTCAGGAGCAGCGGGATCGCTCAAACTTATTACAGGGTTCTTGGTACAACCCAGACTATCCACGACGACCACTTCATAAGAGCCAGCACTCAATCCGCTTATTGTATCGCTCGTGGCGCCGGTCGACCAATCGACATCAAAGTTCCCCCATCCTCCGGACGGGTTGACCCAAGCTTGTCCATCATTGCTTTTACAGGAATCGGGGTTGTCCCTTCCCGTATCCAGAACAAGCGGTGCGGGTTCGGGGATCATGACACTGTCACTATGAGAGCAACCATTGCTATCGGTGACCGTGATCCCATACTTTCCGGACGACAATCCAACGGCAGTGTCACTGCTCTGGCCATTTGACCAGGTCCGATCGTACGGTGGCGTACCGCCCGTTATATCGGCAAAAGCCCATCCATCCGCATCTCCCTTACAGGTAACACCGCGGGTCTCGAACTGGATCGTCAAAACTTCGGGCGCATCCACCTTTATCGTGTCGGTGGTCTTGCAACCATTGGTGTCCGTGACCGTGACCGTATAGGTACCGGTATCGAGCCCGGAAATGGTGTCGGCAACGGCCCCGGTAGACCATGACACGTCGTAACCGGGCGTACCTCCTTCCACATCCACCCAGGCCCGGCCATCACCCGCTCCTTTGCAGGAAAGATCTTCGCTGGAAGCATTAGGGTCAAGTTGAAGGGGCTCCTCAACGGTCACACTGTCAATGTTCTCACAACCATTGTCATCGGTAACCGTGATCCCGTAGGTTCCGGCCGGGATACCACTGAGGGTGTCATCCTTGGTACCATCCGACCAGATCGGGTCGTAGGGTTCCTGGCCTCCTTGAACGGACACTGCTGCCATTCCAGTACTATCCCCAGGGCACTCCACATGGGCCACCGACAGGTCCAGGTCCAGTTCGTTGGACACCTCCACCGTATCCCTGGAAGTACAACCGTTTGCTTTGGTCACAGTGACCGCGTAAGTGCCACTCGAATCGACGTCGATCGTTCGGGTGCTCTCCCCCGTATTCCATTTGTAAGTCTGAAAACCCGGGGCGGCCTCAAGTTCGAGGGTGTCGGGGAAGCAAAGAGCTGTATCCGCCCTCAAAAGGCTCCCGAGATTCTGACTGAAGACCATGCGCACCATCGGCGTAGAGGTTACGGATGTCCAGGAGGAATCCCGGATATCATAGAGGAAAGCGGTGTTGTTGGGATTCAATCCGCTTGTGGCCGTAAATAGACGGTTCTGTCCACCATCATACTCCAAAGCGGCCATGTAAACCTCCCCCTTCTGTAAGGATAGCTCATCGGAGAATGACAGATCCACCCAGTTGGTCGAAGAAGGGGAACTGATCGCTCCGGCCTCTACCGTATCCCATTCGGTGGAATCGACCGGAATAAAGCCGTTTTCTCTGCGATAGATCCGCCCCCGTATCGCTCCACCGGCCTGGGAAGAGTCATCCAGAACCACGCGCAATTTTTTTACATGGCTTCCAGCATTGGGTATTTCGAAAAGGCTCCCTACCCTGTAGGGACGCGTACCGGTACTGTCCTGGCCGTTCCAGATCCCTTTTCCGGTGTAATTCCCTTCATCCCGGGCATACTCCTTACATCCCACTTCAAAGGATGCACTGTCCGAATTGTCGTCGGGGTATTCCTCTGTCGAATCGGAAGAGACGGCATACTGGACCGTATATTCCCCAGCCGAATCCAGGGAAAAGCCGGTGTTCACAAAGGAACTGTCCTGTTTCAAGGATTGGAGGGAAAAAGAAGACCCCGTATCGGTGTGGATCGAAGTGTTCCCCCGAAAGAGCTCTACATCAAGCTCTATTCCCGTCTGGTCCTCCTTACCAACATTCCGGATCAGTCCACCGACCGTGAGAGATGGGGTCTGTTCCAGGGGGAGGACGGAATATTCAAAGGCAGGGACCATATCGGTAGTAAAGGTCTTTTTCAGACGCATATCGTGATCGAGCCACTCATCGACCACCACATTGTCCACCGCCAATCCGGTCGACCAGGTCCCTCCATCGTTCCAATGGAATTTGAGGGTCACGCTGGATTGCCCATCGTAAGCGGAAAGATCGACCACGTAGGATTGCCATTTACCCTGTACAGCATTCAGGGTCCTGACCGTATCCCATGAAGTTCCCTGATCCTTGCTGACCTGGACGGTCGCATCCCCTCCACCGAAATTCTTGTCGTGATAAGCATCGAAACGGATGACCATATCCGTACCACCGGTAAAATCCAATTCGGGGAGGACCAGCTCGATATCGGACATATCACAGTTGCACACATCATCGTTGGCCATGGCGAATATGTTCCCCGGCCGGTCCGGGACCGGGAAATAGCCTCCCTCGTTGGCATCCTCGGCATCCCCGGTCACAAAATCCCCTTCGATGGAATTGCTGGTCCAACCCTGGGGAAGAGCAGGCGGGTCGACATCCTGGAAATCCTCAAACAACAAGGTATTGGTGGACCTTTCGTTCAATGGGCGAGGAGCGACCTCCGGCGTGGAAAGCCGGGGCTCGATACCCTTCTGGCCGTGGGCCACGGGGAGGATAAATACCGGCAGAAGTCCGGATAAAAGAAATAGAAGGACTGAAAGGTTTTTTTTGTAGAATATTTTCATGGCATTGGGGTTCAACGAAAAAGGCCCATCAGCGACCGGGCTCAAAAATACGATGCTTTCAGGAATACGGCTCAGTTCTTTGCCCGGGTTGCCTCCACTTCGATCCGTTCCTTTCGGACCGTATCCCTGGTCAGGACCTCCTGCATACTTAAAGGAAAGAAAAATTCAGCCACGGATATCCCGAAATAAGCGCATATATTATGGAGCGTTCGCAGGGATATATTGGTCCGTCCTTGTTCGATGCGCCCGATGTGGATACGGGTATCACAATAGAAGGCTTCCTGGGTGATCCCTCTTTCCTCCCGGAGGGATTTGAGCCTTTGGGTAATGTACTGGAACAGGAGTCGCTCTTCCATGGCCCTTGGTTATCGGTAATGGCAAAAGTAGGGTGTGTGATCAGCGGATCACTGACATGCCTGTAAGGATCAAGGACGATAGCGGTTAAGATCCGCCAAAACAGGCCGACTTCTTCCGAAACACAACTAAAAAGAACTGGATATCAATCAATTGTTAAAACCCGGATCCCAAATCAAAAGCCCCGACCCTGTAGCTGGGGCAATAACGCCATGGGGTTCCAAAAAACAGGAATGGCAGGCACAAAATTTAAAGGCAAAAGATCCGGCTTCTTTTAGCCTCCCCTTTTCTTCAAAACGCCGGGATCGACGGAGATATTCTTTTCGTAGTCCACCTCGTGGGAATAGCCAAAGATCCCATAGGCCTTTCCTTTGACGCTTCCTTTGACACCGAGTCGCAGAGACCCCTGATTCAGCATTTCGGCAAAGGCAGGGCCGGCACTTTCAAGCATCTTTTTGTAGGAGCTAGCGACCTTGACGGTATGGGTCTTTTTTGAGCCGGCCGGCAGGACAACCTTTTCCTTAAGAGAAGCTTCCCCGACAGCCTTGTCGGAGATAAAGAGATCAACATCCGAGCTCACCACTTTGATCTTGTGATCATTGGGATTGTGGACCTCAACGGCAAGGATGAGGTCCACAGTGCCACCCCCCAACCCCTCTACGCCTTTTAATCGGACATCGCCCACCTCGACCGACCGATGATCCCCACAGGATACCGGGACCAAGACCCCCATAATAAGGGCACCGTAAACACAGGCCTTCCGGATACGCTTCAGAAAAAGACCCGAGATCAAGCGTGTCATGCACCCTTTTGTTTAAAAGCCCATCACCGTCCTTTGGTCAGAGAGCGGAAGGATTCATGGAAATAGGGGATGGTCTCGATCCCCTTGTGGTAATTGAAGAGCCCGAACTTCTCATTGGGGGAGTGGATCCCGTCCGAATCGAGCCCGAAACCCATGAGGATGGTCCGCAGGCTCAATTTCTCATCAAAGAGGTTCACAATGGGAATGCTTCCACCGGTGCGGAGGGGAATGGGCTCCACCCCGAAAGTCGTGGCCATAGCTTCACTGGCCGCTTTGTAGCCCACCGAGTCAACGGGGGTCAAAGCCGGGTCGCCGCCATGGTGTTCGATGATCTTCACATCCACGGTATTGGGCGCGATCTCTCTAAAATGGTCAGAAAAGAGCTGGGTGATCTTGTCCGAACGCTGATCGGGCACGAGTCGCATGGAGATCTTAGCGTGCGCCTTGGACGGGATGACCGTCTTGGCACCCTCTCCAGTGTAACCGCCCCAAATGCCGTTCACATCGAGCGTCGGCCGTACGGCCCCCCTTTCAAGGGTAGTAAACCCTTTCTCACCAGCCACCTCCCGGATCCCCAGATCCTTTTTATAGGCTTCAAGGTCGAAAGGAAGCCGTTCGAAAGCCTCTTTCTCATCCGGACCGGGCACTTTTACATCATCGTAGAAGCCCGGTATCGCGATCCGTCCATCGCTATCCACGAGCGAGGCGATCATCCGACACAGGACATTCGCCGGATTATCGACGGCACCCCCGTAGATCCCCGAGTGAAGGTCCCGGTTCGGTCCGGTCAGTTCCACTTCCAGATAACTAATGCCCCGAATGCCAGTGGTAATGGACGGTACTTCATTGCTGATCATGGCCGTATCGGATACGAGCACCACATCGGCCTTCAACAGGCTCTTGTTATTTTCCACAAAATCCGCCAGGTTGGCCGAACCGATCTCTTCCTCTCCCTCGATCAGGAACTTGACATTACAAGGTAGGGAATCGGTCTGTACCATCGCTTCAAAGGCCTTGATGTGCATATACATCTGTCCCTTGTCATCGCAGGCTCCACGCGCGTAGATCTTCTCATCCCGGACCTCGGGCTCAAACGGGTCAGTTTCCCAGAGATCGAGGGGGTCGGGGGGCTGCACATCGTAGTGGCCATACACAAGGACGGTCGGGGCCTTCCGGCTGACCTTCCGCTCCCCGTAGACCACAGGATGCCCATTGGTCTCCATGACCTCGGCCTTGTTTACACCAGCTTCCTCCATTCTACCCTTGAGGTGGTCCGCTGCCTTTCGCACCTCGTTCCGGTAAGCGGGGTCAGTACTGATGGAAGGGATCCTCAGGAGTTCCATCAACTCCTTTTCGAACCGTTCTTTGTGCTTTTCATGGTATTCCGAAGGTGTCATGGTATTGGCTCTTTATTTCCCTTTCATGCTCCATTTAATTCGATGGGTCCCCGGTCGCATCCGGTTCCTTTTCCGCAGCTCCCCCTTTCAACCCGACCCTTTCTTCCTGCTTGCGGTAACGCTCGATCAAGGCATCGAATATAACGGCCATGGTATCGCTTTCCTGTTGATACCACGCCAAACTTTTCTCGAATTCTCCGCGGGTCACCCCGTGTTTTTCAAAAACCTTGCGATAATGGGGCCTCAAAGGAGGCATTTTTCCGCTGTGTTCCGCCCGCTGTACGTCCAGAGCAGCTTTGGTCAGGTTGATCGAAGCAAGGACCTTGACGAATCGTTCCCGCTCGATAAGCTTTTCACCGCGGAGTTTCCCATCCTTTTTCCCCAGCCCCCCGCGATCTGTTTCCCCTTGCCCACAACCCAGGGTCATGAAGAGAGCGATGAACACCCCTATGGAAAGATCCTTTTTCATCTATCGAAACTGAGCCTTTGGCTGGGGACCTCCCCTTCGGCGAACCCGTGCCGGATCCCTCCATTCTCTTCTATTTCGGAGGAATAGACCTGAACGCCGTTCACAAAGGTCCGAACCACCCTGGAATTGAACAGGGTCCCTTCAAAAGGAGACCATCCGCATTTGTAAAGAAGGTTCTCCTTGTGAACGGTCCAAGCACTTTCGGGGTCCATGATCACGAGGTCTGCGTGAAATCCCGGCCGGATATACCCCCTTTTCCGGACCCCGAACAGATCGGCCGGGGCATGAGCCATACGGTCCACAATAGTGGCCATGGAAATAGCCCCCCGATGATAATATTCCATCATCGCGACCAGGGAATGCTGAACGAGGGGGCCACCCGAAGGTGCCTCCAGATAGGGGTTCCTTTTTTCCTCAAGCGTATGTGGTGCATGATCGGTGGCGATCACGTCGATGACCCCACGCTTGGTCGCATCAAAGACCATTTCACGATCTTTCGGGGTTTTGATCGCGGGATTCCACTTGATCAGGGCCCCCTTTTCCTCATAATCCGCATCGGAGAACCAGAGGTGATGGATGCAGGCTTCCGCCGTAACCTTCTTTTCGCTGCGGTCCTTTTCACTGAAGAGATCAAGTTCCTTACCTGTGGAAATATGGAGAATATGAAGCCTCGTCCCGTATTTTTCAGCCCGCTCGACAGATCGGGAAGAAGACCGATAACAAGCTTCCTCCGAACGGATAAGGGGATGGCAGCGCATGGGGATATCCGCTCCGAAGCGCCTTTTGAATTTTTCGATATTGGCACGGATCGTGGCCTCATCCTCGCAATGGGTCGCGATCAACATGGGCGATTCCCGAAAGAGCGCATCGAGGGCATCCTCGTTATCCACCAAAAGATCCCCGGTGGAAGCCCCCAAAAAGATCTTGATACCGGGAACGGTAGCAGGGTCCGTCTCCAGTAGTTCATCGAGATTCCCGTTCGTGGCCCCGATAAAGAAGCCGTAGTTCGCTATGGAACAGCGCGCCGCCTTCCGGTACTTTTCTTCCACAAGTTCCCTTGTTACGGCCGGTGGCTTGGTATTGGGCATTTCCATGTAACTTGTGACCCCACCGGCCACAGCCGCCCGAGCCCCTGCGGCAATGTCCTCCTTATGGGTCATGCCGGGTTCCCGGAAATGGACCTGGTCATCGATCATACCGGGTAAAAGGAAACACTGACGGGCATCCACATCATCAGGAGCGGGATCGTGTCCGTCATCCGCCTCCACCTTTTCGATGAGACCGTCCCGAACGCGCACGCGGCCGTGAAAGACGTTCCCCTCATTGACCACGCGGGCATTGAATATCCAAAACCCCTTTGCCATCCCTATTTCTTTAAACGCATCTTCAACACCCCGAAAAAGGCCTCTTTAAAGATCCCGATGTCCATTTTGGATTCGCCCCATTTTCTGTCCACAAAAGTAATAGGGACCTCCTTGAGTTCGAATCCCGCCTTTTTCGCCGTATACTTCATCTCGATCTGAAAGGCATAACCCAGGAAAGAGATCCGGTCCAGGTCTATTGTTTCAAGAACTTCCCGACGATAACATTTGAAACCCGCGGTGGTATCCCTGATCCCCAGAAAAAGCACTGCCCGTACGTAAAGGGAAGCCAAATAGGACATGAGGACCCTTTCCCAGGGCCAATTCCGGATCTTTCCACCCCGCACATACCGGGAACCGATACTCACATCAGTGTCCTCTTCCCTGCAAGCATTGTAGAGGGCCAAAAGGTCCACAGGATCGTGGGAAAAGTCGGCATCCATTTCAAAGATATACTCATATGAACGCTTAAGCGCCCACTTGAAACCGTGAATGTAAGCGGTTCCCAAACCACCCTTACCTGTTCTCACTTCCAGGAACAAGCGGTCCGGGAACTCCGATTGCATCCTTTGAACGATACCGGGCGTGTCATCGGGGGAATTGTCGTCCACTACCAATACGTGAAAGGGCTTTTCGAGGGAGAAGATGCTGCGCAGGATGCGCTCGATGTTCTCCTTCTCATTGTAAGTCGGTATGATGACAACGCTGTCGGACACCACGGCTCAAAGAAGGTCCCGCCTGACGGACCGGTCAGAAAAGGCTGAAATATATGAACGGTCCATAAATATCGGAGAATTTTGGAAACGTATCGTTCATTGGGTGTGTATTCGTGTTAAAATCATTCAAACGAATCCCAACGAGCGGTCCGGTATATCTTTGCGCCTCCACTTTGTTGGTGAAGCATCTCATATACGGGAACATTCTTATCGCTTGTGCGGCTGTCGCGATGACCCTTGTGACCGAATGGGTTCGTGGTCTTCAGGCGTCACCCTTTCTATGGGCCATGGTCTTCCTGGGGACGTTTTTCGCCTACAATTTCCAACGGATGATCCGGATCCACCTCGGACGGGAACGGTCATCAAAGGGAGACCAGTGGCTCGTCCATCACTGGCGTTCCTGGTCCCTTTTGAACGGGATGGCCTTGGGTTGCGCGGGACTTCTTTTTCTTTTCTTTCTTCCATGGCGGGATCTTTATATCCTGGCTCCCGCAGCCCTGATCATTGGGGGTTATGCATTGCCTTTCATTCCATTGGAAGGAAGGCGAGGAGCTCTACGGGACCTTCCCTATGCCAAGGTCTTCCTGATAGCTGGTACCTGGACCCTGATCACGGTCCTTCTGCCAGAGGTCCATAATGGTAGCACACTGGGTGAGGGATCCTGGCTCATGACCACGCAACGCTTCCTTTTCATCACCGCCATTACCATTCCCTTCGATATTCGGGACCTCTCGCACGATGAAACGGAAAAAAGGACCTTTCCGCAAATGATGGGCATAAAGGGTGCAAAAGCCACGAGCGTGGTATTCATCGGCCTCTTCATGCTGTTGACCCTGGTTCAGCTGCGAACAGGAATGATAAGTGCAAAAATGTTCCAGGCCCTGATAACTTCGGGGATAGTGGCAGGCATCCTTTGCTCACGTGCAGGTCCGGAGCGCCGGGAAAGCTATTACGCGGGCTGGATCGACGGGACGATGATCCTACAGGCCCTATTTATTGCTCTTTGGGCCTGATAGATTCAGGCGAAGACGATATCGAGCGCTTCACAAAAAGCCTGGCCGGCTTTTTCAAGATCATCATCCGAGTGCGCATGGGAAATAAAAGCCACTTCAAAACCCGAGGGCGGCATGTAAACACCCCTTTCCAGCAATTCGCGGTGAAGCACCTTGAAATATTGCTCGGTATCCTTCGGAATAGCGGAGGCCTTAGCGATCCTTTTCTCTTCACTAAAAGCACCCCAGACGATGGACCCCATTTGATGGAAGCGGAAGGGATAATTCCGCTGGCGGGCGTGGGATTCGACCCGTTCGGTGAAGCCCGAGGCCTTTTCCCGAAGGTCCTCATAAAAACCTGGCATGGTACATTCCGTAACCTGGGCAAGCCCAGCGGCCATGGCTACAGGGTTCCCAGATAAGGTCCCGCCCTGATAAACATCCCCGAGCGGGGAAATGCGGTTCATGATCAGATCCTTCCCGCCGATCGCTCCAACGGGCATACCCCCTCCGATGATCTTCCCGTAGGTGACCAGGTCCGGATGGACCTCGAAATATCCGGAAGCCCCTTCAAAACCCAACCGGAAACCGCTGATCACCTCGTCAAAGATCAGCACGATCCCTTCGTTGTCACAGATCGAACGGAGGGCCTCGAGGTACTCTTTCCGCGGGATCAAAAGCCCGTTATTGGCCGGTACCGGCTCGATGATCAGGCCCGCGATCTCGTTCTTGTATTGTTTAACAGCCTCTTCGAGCGCCTTTTCGTCATCCAGGGGCAGCACGATCGTGTCCTCGGCGACCTTTTCAGGCACGCCGGCGGAGGATGAGGTCCCGAGCGTTGCCAACCCTGAACCTGCCTTTACGAGTAGACTATCGCCATGCCCGTGGTAACAGCCCTCGAACTTGACGATCTTCTGCCGTTGGGTATACCCGCGCGCCAGCCGGATGGCGGTCATGGTGGCTTCGGTTCCCGAATTCACAAAGCGGAGTTTGTCAAGAAAGCTGTTGTGTTTCAGGATGGTGCCGGCCAATTCGTTCTCCAACTCCGTGGGCGTCCCGAAAGATGTACCCTTCTGCAAGGTGGTGGTGATCATCTCCAGCACCTTGGGATGAGCATGTCCGAGGATCAGGGGGCCGAAGGAACAGCAGAGGTCCACGAATTCATTGCCGTCGACATCGGTCACGCGTCCCCCTTCCCCCTTGTCCATAAAGATCGGTGCGCCTTCCACGGCCTGGAACGCCCGGGCTGCAGAATTCACGCCCCCGACCAGGAGCCCTCTGGCTTTCTCGAACATTTCTTCGGATCGTTCACGCTTCATGATCGCT
>CAYVSK010000005.1:0-1749 GCA_964453635.1 uncultured Weeksellaceae bacterium
ACTGGTGGGACTTTGCCGGCCTTGACTCCAGCACGGCGGAACATCCGAGCTACGAGTTCCCCTCGGACGGTCCGGGAACCTACGATGTCTGTCTGAAGGCGGAGAGCAACTACGGTTGCCGGGACAGTGTCTGCCGCGAGGTCCGTATCGGAGGTGAGTTCACCCTTTACGTTCCGAACGCCTTCACGCCGGACGGGGACGGCAAGAACGATTATTTCAAGCCGGTGGTCCGCGGGGCCGATCCGGAGAACTACAACTTCTACATCTACGACCGTTGGGGTGAACTGATCTTCGAAACGCATCATCCCGAAGGAAGATGGGACGGATCGGTTAAGGGATCGAAGGACGCTGGCAAGACCGACGTCTATGTGTGGAAGCTCGTCACCAAGAACAAGTACACGGGCGAGCCGATCGAGCGTCAAGGTCATGTTACCTTGATCCGGTAAGAGGCTGATAGACTTCGAGCCTTAAAAAGGGGATGTCTCAAAAGTTCCTTTGAGCCCTTTGTGCCTTCCTTTGAGTCCATCGTGGTTGAAATGGCATCATCTTGGCTATGAAAACCACCAAGGACACGAAGGGAAGCGCGACGGACACCAAGAAGGATGGGGATCGGACTTTTGATACTCCTCCTTTTTGGGTCTTTTATCAGAACGTCGGAGGTCCTTTCTAAGAAAGAAGTGTTCCGGAACAGATTCAGTTCCTTCCTTTGGAGGGCCTAGGATGTCCGAGTGGCATTCGGTGTCTGCTTCAAGAAAAGCTGTTCTTTACCGATCTTCTGGCAAAAAAAAGCTTGCCAAGGGATCAGGGCCTTGGCAAGCTTTTGGGGTGAAAAGGATGGATAAAAAGGGCTTATTCCTAAGCCCGCTTTCTTTTGGCCAGGTTCTTTCCTTTAAAATTCCTGGCTCAGGAGTTCTCACGCATCGATATTGGCGTACTTGGCGTTCTTCTCGATGAACTCCCGGCGGGGTGGCACATCATCCCCCATGAGCATGGAGAAGATACGATCCGCTTCCGCGGCACTTTCCATCGTGACCTGCCTGAGGGTGCGACCGTCCGGGTTCATAGTGGTTTCCCAGAGCTGTTCGGAGTTCATTTCTCCCAAGCCTTTGTAGCGTTGAACGGTCACGCTGCTTTCTTTGCCGTCCCCTTTGAGTTGCTCGACGAGTTGTTGCCTTTCTTCCTCGCTCCAGGCGTATTTGATGTTCTTCCCTTTTTTGATCTGATAGAGGGGCGGCGTTGCGATGTAGATGTGACCGTTCTCGATGAGCTCGACCATATTGCGGAAGAAGAAGGTCAGGATCAGGGTAATGATGTGGCTTCCGTCCACATCGGCATCGCACATGATGATGATCTTGTTGTAGCGGAGATTTTCTGTGTTGAGGGCTTTGCTGTCTTCTTCGGTCCCCACTTTGACACCGAGGGCGGTGTAAATGTTCTTGATCTCATCGTTCTCGAAGATCTTGTGATGCATCGCCTTCTCGACGTTCAGGATCTTCCCGCGGAGGGGCAGGATGGCCTGAAAACGCCGGTCTCTTCCCTGTTTTGCTGTTCCACCGGCTGAATCCCCTTCCACCAGGTAGATTTCTGTTTGCTGGGGGTCCTTTTCCGAACAATCGGAAAGCTTCCCGGGCAGGCCGGACCCTTGAAGGACGTTCTTGCGCTGGACGAGCTCCCTGGCCTTTTTGGCCGCATGACGGGCTTGTGCTGCAAGGATGACCTTTTGAACGATCTTTTTCGCGTCCTTTGGGT
>CAYVSK010000005.1:1759-57314 GCA_964453635.1 uncultured Weeksellaceae bacterium
GGTAAGGACATCACTGACAGCCTGGTCCACTACTTTGGAGATCTCGCTGTTTCCTAGCTTCGTCTTGGTCTGTCCCTCGAACTGGGGTTCGGCCACCTTTACAGAGACGATGGCCGTAAGACCCTCCCGAAAGTCATCGCCGTTGATCTCGAATTTGAGCTTGTCCAATTGGCCGGAACGTTCAGCATACTTTTTCAGGGTCCGGGTGAGCGCCCGGCGGAATCCCATGAGGTGGACCCCTCCCTCATGGGTATTAATGTTGTTGACATAGGAGTGGAGGTTCTCGCCAAAGGATGTATTGTACACCATGGCCACTTCCACCGGTACATCCTCCACCTCGGTGTCGAGATAGATCGGCTGGCTGATCAGTTGCTCACGCGTTGCGTCCAGGAACTCCACGAATTCTTTCAGGCCACCTTCAGAATGGAACTCCTGGTATTTGGGTTCGCCTTCCTCGTTCTTTTCCCTTTTGTCCTGGATGGAAAGGGTGATTCCCTTGTTCAGGTAGGCCAGTTCGCGGAGTCGTGAAGCAAGGGTTTCGTAATTGAATTCGGTCACGGAGAAGATCCCCTGGTCGGGCTTGAAAGTGATCCCGGTTCCGGTGCTGTTCGTTTTGCCGGTCTCCCGGATCTCCCCTTGGGGGTGTCCGGCTTTGTATGTCTGTTCGTAAATGGCTCCCGCTCGCTGTATCTTTACGGTAAGCCATTCCGAAAGGGCGTTGACACAGGAAACACCGACCCCGTGGAGACCGCCCGATACTTTGTAGGAATCCTTGTCGAACTTTCCGCCTGCGTGGAGCATGGTCATGACCACTTCGAGCGCGGATCGTTGTTCCTTTTCGTGGAATTCCACCGGGATCCCGCGGCCATCGTCCGCCACGGTAACGGAATCGTCTTCGTTGATACTGACATCGATGCGTTGACAATGACCGGCAAGGGCTTCGTCGATCGAATTGTCAACCACCTCGTTCACAAGGTGGTGAAGTCCCTTGGTAGAAATGTCCCCGATGTACATGGCCGGCCGTTTCCGGACGGCTTCCAAACCTTCCAGGATATGGATACTCTCGGCAGAGTAATCCTGGTTTTTGATCTCGTCGGTTTTCTCGTCGCTCATATCGATGATGAAAAAGATTTTCGTTCCCCGACAAAAATAATCAACTAAAAAGGGCTTTTTGCTTTTCTGCCGGGCTTTTCAGCGTTTTTTATCAACATTCGGTCCGCCCTCGGAATAGGTCCACAAATGGTTTTTATTTCCCCTGTTCCGCCGTATTTCAACGCTCTATAAGGATAACCGACGAGGCCGGGGATTGTTCACCACGCTTTGTTGTTGAAAAACCGTTCTTTAAGCACGGATCGTCAGGTCCTAAAAGCGGTAGGTGAGGCCGCCGAGGACCTGGAATCCCTGAACGGGGTAACGGTACCAGCGCTGATATTGGTCGCCCATGATGTTATTGAATTGAAAGAAAGCGGAAAGGCGTTTCGTATAGAGGTACTCGATACCGAGGGAAGCATCGAAGTAGTCATTCATTTCTACGGGGTAAGCCCCGAAAAGGGGGTCGACACCCTCAACTGGTCTCAGGGATTTGGCTGTTCTTCCGTTGATATACAGGAGGTCCGCCCGTACGATGAATTTTTCCTGAATATCATAGGTCCCTCTTAGCATCCCTTTAAAGCGTGGCAGGTTCCACGCATGGGTCTCGTTGGTCATATCGTATTCATAAAAGGTTCCCCTCAGGAGAAATTTGAAGCGTTCTCCTTGGTTGTAGGATAGTTCTCCGCGCAGGCGGAGCGCGTCCATCGTATCGTGGATCACCTTAAAGCGGTTCTCGTAGGTTGACAGGGTGTCCATGACGAAAAGGGGACGGTCCTCGATCTGCTTGGAGGACACATGAAGATTGAAGTTCAGGGAGGAGGAGATCGCGCCGCGTAAACCACCGTATAGCTCGAGTTTTTTGTTTCTGTTCCGAAGATCCAGGCCGGACCGGACATAAGGATTGCTCCCGGCGAGCTCCTTGAAGCTGTTCCGCTCTATATTACCATTTATACCAGCATAAGGGATCAGGATCCCGTCGAGAAGGATGTATTTCCCTTCAGCATCGGGATAGAAATGAAAGCGGGAAGTCCCCTTTCCCAATTCGGCCCTGATCTTCAGTCCGAGGTCGAGCCGCCAGTTCTTCCCTTTTGAGGTGATCGAAGGCCTCAGACCTACGATCGTGTTTTCCACGAACCTTTCAGGGGCCTCCCGGGTCCCGGGATCGAAGCTGTACCGGTTATAGTCCACCAGTGCTCCCAATTGGAGGTTCTCACCTTCATAAGCTTTCTCCACCTCTCCCTTGAGTTTGGCCCGGTGTTCCTTTGCACCGTGATCATCCCCGAAGTAATGGTAATCGAGGGCGATCCGGTCATGCAATTGAGCGGTGTCTTCGTGAAGGCTCTCGGTGCGCCCCTTGAAATAAGCTTCCTGGAAGATCTGCTGCAGTTCTGCTTGTTTCTGTACTTTTTCCTCGAATTTTTCCGGGAGGCCGTAGAAGTGGTCCACTTGCCGGTCGTATCCCATTTTACCGGTCCAGGTCCGTTCGTCCCCGAAGATATTGCCGTGAATGTTTGCCTGGTTCGTACTAAACCCTTCCAGATCGGTGCCATCAACCCCTCCATTGCTGGAATAATGCTTGAGGTGGGCTCCGTAAGCGTGGTCTTTGGAGCGTTTGCTGTTGTAGTGGAATGCCCCCAGGGGTGAACCGTATGTTCCGATCCCGGCTTTTACATAACTGTTGTAGAGCTTGTCAAGGGGTTCCCGGATCCGGAGGCGTGCAGGGGGGATCGGGTTCACCTTGAAACTTGTTCGCACCTGTTTGGGAATGAGGTCGTATTCCGGTGTGGGTTCGGAGATCGTTGAATCGTAAAGGGAAGGAGAAGCATTAAGTTTCTCCGCATCGGCTACTGAGGGGACCCATTCCCCAACCGTCACGATCTTGGTGGAGAGTTTCTCTCCTTCGTCCTCCTGCCCTTTTCCGGGGCTTGAAAAAAGAAGCAGGGAGATGCAGATAAGCGCCAGGGGATAGTGGGCTCTCATCTTTTCTAGGCTGCGGGGTCCTGCTTTATGGCAGGTCTGTTCATTCATTGGGATCCTCCTTTACCGTTTTCTCCGGTCGCGCTCGTGTCCTGCTTTTTCCCTGATCCTTTTTTGTCACGATCTTCCGGAGCTTCATACAGCTTTTTGTAGGCTTCTTGTTCCCGCGGATCCTCTACCTCGAATCCTTCCAGCTCGTTCTCCATTTTTTCCATCTCCTTCTTTTGTTCGGCTTTTTCCTCCTTTTTCCTTTCCAGCGCTTTTATTTCTTCCAGCTTTTTTCGGACCCGCTTAAGCACTTTTTGGTCGTCGTGATGCTCGATGATGTCTTTGAGCGTTTCTTTGGCCTGAAACAGGTCATTCAGTTCCCTATAATTATCGGCCAGGAGGATCAGGGCTTTTATCGTCCACTTCTTGTGTCCGGGATGCTTGTCCACGAGGGAAAAGACCGCTTCTTTTGAACGCTTGTAACGACCCTGTTCGTGATGAATACGGGCAAAACGGTAGTGGGCTTCCGCAGCCAGTTTGCTGCTCGTTGTATCTTTTGCGGTGGCGAAGGTGGCAAGGGCCTTTGCTGTATCCCCGAGGGTTTTGTGGGACTTCCCCTGGATCAGCATGGCCTCGATCTTCACGGGACGGGAGACCTTTTCCCCTGCCCTGACCTTCCTGCTGTAGGTAAGGGCCTTTTCTGCTTTCCCGAGTTGGTGGTAACAACGCATCTGCCCGATGATCGCTTTTCTGGTGTTCTCCTCCCGGCTGGCGACCTCTTCAAGGGCCAAATAATGCTCGAGTGCCCGTTCCATGTCCCCTTGCTGGTACCGGATGGTGGAAGCATTGCGAAGAGCGGGCTCGGTGAATTTGTTCACAGGCCGTGAGGCAATGGTCTCGAGGTCCTCGAGGGCCTTCTCTTTTTGATTTTGTTTCAAATGGGCACGTGCTTTGTAGAAATGGGCATTCAATGCGAAGTTGGCGGGCTCGAACTGGTCCAGGTATTTTTTGAAGGCGTCAATGGCCCGGTCGTACTTTCCGTCCAAGTAGAGTTTCTCTGCTGATTCGTAATTGGCTGCGTCCAGGTCCTGCTTTGAGATATCGATATGGTCGAGCTGCTGGACGTATCGGTTGTACTTCTCCATCTCGCCGTTGTTGACGTGAATGCTTTCGATCTGGGAGAGGGCTTCCCGGGCAGCTTTAAAGTCCCCGTAGTTATCCACCACTTTTTTGTAGACGTTCAAGGCCTTTTCGTCCGATCCTTCTCTTTGATGGATCAATCCCATGCTGAGAAGGGCTTTTCTCGCATAGCTGCTTTTGGGGTACTGCTCGGTGACCTTTTTGAAGTAGGTAAAGGCTTTCTCGTCGTTCTCTTTTTTCACGAGGTAGGTCTGGCCGAGGTGATAAAGACCATCGGGTATGTAGTGGAGATCCTTTTCTTCGTTGACCAATTCCTTGAGCAGCTCGATCTTGTCGTCGTATTTCCGGATCAGGCCTTTGCAAAGGGCCATTTGAAAAAGGCCGTGGCCCTTGTCCAAGGCCCCGGCATCGACCCCTTCGCGGTAAAAGTCGATGGCCCTTCTGTATTTTTTCTGGGCGTAAAAACAATCCCCCGTTCGGAGGTAAGCATCGGCGACGCGTTTTTGAGCCTTGTTCCCATCCGCGTCGACGTATTTTCGGAAGAACTCGGCCGCTTTCTCGTATTCTTCCTGCTGAAAGTGGGCGTATCCCGATCCGTAATAAGAGCGGCGATACACCGAAAGGGTGAAAGCGCCCCCTGTTCTCCTGAGTGCTTTGTAAGTGTTCAGGGCCTTTTGGTATCGGCCGATGCGATAATAACTCTCGGCTTGCCAGTATTTGCTTTTGGCGACCAATTCATTCTTTTGGGGATATTTTCTCGAGCGCTTGAAACGTTTGATGGCCTTTGAATAGGCTTTGTTCTGGAAGAGTTCGATCCCCCGGTTGAAAGCGACCATCTGATGGGCTGAGCGCATTCGTGTATTCGGGTTTTCCAGCTCCTCGAGGGAAGCGAGGGCTGAACTGTAATTCTTGGTGGTCATATAGAGTTGAAGGAGGTATTCATGTGCATCCTCGATCCGCGGGGCTTCCGGATACTTATCGATAAAGGTTCGGAAGGCTTCTATGGCTTTTTGCTGCGGATCGTAGGACAATTCATAAGCGAGGGTAGCGTAGCGGAACAAGGCATCTTTTTGGATGTCCGTGTCGTAAGCGCTTTCGGAAGCGGCATGAAAAGCGCTTTGTGCCAGCTCTTTCCGGTCCTTTTTCAGATAGGCATCTGCGAGGTGATAATAGGCCGTCTGGCCAAGGCTGTCGCTGCGTCCCGCCACTTCTTTCAGGTTATCGATGGCTTCATCCATTCGACCGGCTTTGTAGTAGGCGAAGCCCAATTGATAACGGTCCTCCCTGGTGAATTTTCGACGGCTTTTTCTGCGGTACTGGTCGAGGTAGGGGATGGCCTTTTCGAAACGGTCCATATGGTAAAAAGCCTCTCCGATAAGCCGGGCTATCTCAGCGGTCCTTCTGGTCCCTGATGAGTCGAGGAGGGGTGGGGCATACTGGACGAGTTTTTCGTATTTGTCCTGCAAATAATAGATCTGGGTGAGATAGTAGGGGACCACTTTTCCGAAACTTGCGTGGTCCCGGACCCGTTTGAAACTTTCCAGTGCGGTCTGGTACTTCCCCCTTTTGTAAGCGATATGGCCGTAATAGTAGTTGACGGGCGCGTAGTAGTCGCTCTCTTGGTCCTTGATCGTATAAAAAGCATCCCAGGCGGGGTCAAAGCGTTCTTCCCGGAAATGGGCGTAGCCTTTCTTGAATGCGGATTCAGCTCTTTCTTCTGCTTCGAGCTTTGACTTATCGGCCTTTTCGAACCAGTGAACAGCCTGGTCATTGTCTCTGTTGCGGTAAGCGAATCGACCGAGCTGAAAATAAGCATTGGGTAGCCAAGGACTGTCGGGGTGTTCCCGAACAAAGTCACGCAATTGTTGGCCAGCGTCCTTATGAAATAACTTGACCGCGCAGAGTGCTTTGTAGTATTTGGCACTGATACGGACAGGGTCGCCGGGGGTATTGTTCCGTTCGATCACCCGGTCGAAGGCTTCCCGGGCAGCACCGTACATTTCCTTGTCAAAAAGCTCGAAGGCCCTTTTCTGTTCGGGGAGGAGTTCGCTTGTAGCCGGTCTTTGACCGAATACGGAGAGGGAAAGCAAAAGAGCAAGGAGCACCATTCCGTATCGTCCGGCGTATAAACGCATAAATCCAAACAGGGACAGGTTGAAGACCATAAAAGTAGAAAGGTCCGGCACTGGCATGCGGAGTTCCAGGGGTAAGTTTTTAACACGCTTGTGTTAAGATTAATCTTCGCCTTAGAACGCCGGAGTGCACTTCAAGCTTTGTACTTTTACTTCCCCTTATCACCCGTAAAGTCCCACTATGGTCGGGCGGGGTGGAAAGCATCCATCATTTCCGGTAACGGGTCACATATCGTAAGGCTGGAAGGGGCCGATATTTACCAGGAGGACCATTTGGTCCTGCAGAGCGTGGATCTCCGCATGGATGAGGGGGAGTTCGTGTATTTGGTGGGCAAGACCGGAAGTGGCAAAAGTACCCTGCTCAAGACCCTTTACGGGGAATTGCCGTTGAAAGCGGGTGAAGGGGAGGTGGTGGGTTACGATCTCCGGAAGCTCAAAAAAAAGGAAGTTCCCTATCTGAGGCGTGAACTGGGGATCGTGTTCCAGGATTTTCAGTTGCTGACCGATCGCAGTGTGCAGGATAACATGTGGTTCGTGATGAAGGCGACCGGTTGGAAGGATAAAAAGGAGATGAAAAAACGCATGGAAAATGTGTTGGAAAGGGTGGGGCTGGGTACGAAAGGTTTCAAGATGCCCCATGAGCTTTCCGGGGGTGAACAACAAAGGGTGGTCATCGCCCGGTCCCTCCTTAACGATCCCGCCCTGATCCTGGCCGATGAGCCCACGGGAAATCTCGATCCTGAGACCACCAAAGGGATCATTGAGCTCTTGTTCGAAATAAGCGGCCGCGGCCGTGGCGTCCTGATGGCTTCACACGACTTTCACATCATGAAGGAGTTTCCCGCCCGTACCATCAAATGTCAGGACTCAACGGTTGTCGCATCGGAAAGAGGATCTTCCTGAAGCGTTCCGCGTTGGCTTTGTTCGAGAACTCTTTTTCGAGGATCTTCCGGCGAACTTCCTTCTCTTCCTCATCCAATGACCGTTCCATGAGCATATCCAGGGTGTTGGCCATTTCGAGTGGATCTTCGCAGCGATGGCAGAGGGGTTCCAGACCCGTCCGTTCCACCATTGGGCCGTTCACTATACAATGATGCCCCCGGAACAAGGCGTTCAGCAATTTCAACTTGATGCCGGTACCCTGGAAGGTGGGAAGGATATTCACCCAGGCCTTTCCGATCAGTTCATGGATCCGGTCTTTGTTCGGGTTCTCGATCAGTTGAACATTCTTTTGGCTTTCGGCTCTTGACCGTAGCGATGCCGATGGGGCATTCCCGGCTATGATCAGCTTCTTGTCCGTTCGGCTGAAGACCTCATCGACCAGGAAACGGGCTGCCTTTTCATTCTCTGCAACTCCGAGGTTCCCGTGATACAGGGAGAAAGCTTCCGGCTCCCCGGGGATCTCTACAACCCGATTGTCGTGAAAAGGGGGCAGGTAATGAACATTCGGGAAGCGGGCGGCATAATATTCGGTATCCTGTCTCGAAATGGGCAAGAGCCCGTCGGCATGGATCAGCTCGCGCTCAAAATTTTTGAGCTTTTTGCTTTCCAGTCTGAAGAAGTTCTTTTTGAAATGATTCGTCTCGGCTTGGCTCAGGGCCTGGTAATATTCGTGTTCAACGTTGTGCAATCGTACGAACTTTGGCTTGTGGGCGATCCTGGGGTCTTTCAGGTGGTGACAGGTATGCAGTCCCTCGAACAATACGGGATGCTCATCCCCGGCCAGCGTTTCCACCAGTTTTTCGCTTTTCCGGGTGGATACGATAAAGGGCCATTTCTGGAGGATCAAATGTTTCTGGAGGCGGCGCGGATAGTAGTATACGGCCTCAGCGTAGTGTTCCAGGGCTTGGCTGGTGGGTCGCTGATACTGGAAGCAATGGAGGATGACCCTGTGACCTGTTTCCCGCAGGGCAATGAGCTTGAAAAGCACATCCGTAACTCCGCCGTAATCGGCCGGGTAGGGAACATCGAAGGATACGATATGGAGGAGGCCTTCATCCGGAATGGCCATGGATCGCATTCAGGGTCTTTATTTCTTTTTCCCAGCACAATTCCTCCGCGGCTTTGAGCGCATTGCTTCGGGCGTCTGATCGAAATTCGACATCCCGGGCAAGCTCGGAGACCTTGTGAGCAATGGCATCGGGCCGGACCGGGTCCAGGATCCTTCCGACCCGGTATCGTTCGACGATCTTCCTTGTCTCGGGGAGATCCGATACCAGCATTGGTATCCCGGCATGAATGTATTCAAATATCTTGTTCGGCAAACTGTAACGGTAATTGAGATTGGTCCCCTTATCGATACACAGACCAAGGTCGGAGACTTTGGTGTATTGCATCATGTGTTCGAAGCTACGTTTTCCCAGAAAAGATACGTTCTTATCAACCGAAAAGGTTGCCGCCAATGCCTTTAATCGTTCAACGATATCGCCCCCGCCGATGATCAGGAGCTGGTACCTTTCCCCCAAACGGGACATGGCTTCTATTAGTTCCTCGAGGCCCCGTTCGATGTTGATCCCGCCGGCCTGGAAAATGAGGATAAAGTGGTCCTCGGAAAGCCCCAGTTCGGTCCTCGAGGGTGTCCGGATCTTTCGGGTCCGCTCGAGGGAGGGAACATTACGGACCGTATGTACGGCCACTCCGTGGCGTTCGGAATAGATCCGGGCAAGGGTCTCATTAACGGTGTATACATATTGCAGGCGGGGTATAATGGTCCGTTCTATGAAGAGCCATACCTTTTTTACCAGTGGCCTATCCTTGAGTTCCGGTACTTCCGTGAAGAATTCGTGGGCATCGTAGAAGATATCGATCCCTTTCGTACGGGCCGCGAGGTAATTGGCAGGCAGTGTATCGGGGTCGTTGGCGATCACACGGTCGGTCCTTCGCCAGAGGAGAAGAAAAAAAAGGCGGATGTTGTACTCCGCGTAAAAGAGCGGCCCTTTTCTGAAGATCAGGCCCATCCTATGAGTTCGGTAGGGGCGCTGATCCAGGGGTTTGCTCCCTGGAAGTTTTCGCCCGACCAGAAGGACGTCGTGGCCTCGTTCCGATAGGTATCGGCATACGCGGTCCACACGTTGATCGGTGAAGAGGTCATTGATCACTGAAACGATGATCCTGGCCACGTTGGCACTTTCGCGCAAAGCTACGAGATCCCGCGACGGGTCAGGTCCCTTCGGATCCCTTAGCTTTGTGGTTCCTATTTCAGGAGCCGTTTATGACCCCCGTCCAAGAAGGGATCTCTCTCAAAACATACAACACCTTCGGTATCGATGTGAAGGCGCGCTATTTTGCTGTTTTCCACAACGAGCAAGAGCTAAAGGAATTGTTGAGTGACCCTGAATATTGCGATATGCCGAAAGTGGTGCTCGGTGGTGGCAGCAATGTGTTGTTCACCCGGGATTTCGACGGCTTGGTCCTTTTGAATCGGATACAGGGACAGGAACTGCTCGACTCGTCGGGTAACGAACGGGTCGTTCGGATCGGTGGCGGAGAGAATTGGCACGAATTCGTTATGGAGGCGGTTGAAAGGGGATGGGGCGGCGTGGAGAACCTTTCTCTGATCCCCGGTTCGGTCGGTGCTGCTCCGATGCAGAACATCGGGGCTTATGGGGTGGAATTAAGGGAGGTCTTCGATCGCCTGGAGGCTTTTGATATGAAGGAAGGACGGTTCCGTGAGTTCAACGCTTCGGAATGTCGTTTCGGATATCGGTATAGTGTTTTTAAAGGACCGTTGAAGGACCGTTACGTGATCACCCGGGTGACCTTACGCCTCGATACCGAGCCTGTTCTCCGGACCGATTATCGTTCCCTGTCAGCCGAACTCGAGCGGATGGGGGTGACCCGGCCCACGATCCGGACCGTAAGCCAGGCCGTGATCAACGTCCGGCGGAGCAAATTGCCCGATCCCCAAAAGACCGGGAATGCGGGTAGTTTTTTCAAAAATCCCGTGATTCAGAGAGAGCGATACGAGGAATTGAAGGAGCAATATCCCGCGCTTCCTTCCTTTCCGGTTGACCGGGATCGGGTCAAGATCCCGGCTGGATGGCTGATCGAGCGCATGGGGTGGAAAGGGGTCTCTTTTGGGCACTACGGCGTTTATCCTGATCAAGCGCTGGTTTTGGTGAATTACGGGGGTGCAGAGGGGGCGGATCTTTACGAACTTTCCGCCCGGATCCGGAAGAGTGTAGAGGAGGGATTCGGGATCCGCCTGGAGCGAGAGGTGAATGTGATCGATGCCTCCGGGGTCGTGAAGAACAGTGGGGACGACTGATTCTCAATCGTCCGCCGGGTCAACTTTTTCCATGGCTTGTTGCCGGATCCTGATCTGGTGAAATTTTCGTTCGATCCTGCCACTCGGCTTGGGAGCCGGGGCTTTTATGTATTCCCCGCTGGGACTGAGCAGGTAAAAGACGGGATAGGAATGGATGTTGTACTTCGCCCATTGGTCACGGTCTTCCCCCATATGCAGAAAGGTCCAGTCGTATTCGGGGTGCTCGGCCAGAAAGCGCTGCATTTCCTCCATCTGCTCGTCCAAAGAAATGGAGACGAATTTGATGTGCTCTCCGTATTTCCCCTGGAGTTTTTCGATCACTTTCAATTCCCTTTTACTTTTGGCCTGAAGCGCTGAAAAGAAATTCAGATAGATGTGTTTATTGCCCGTGAGGTCTCCAAGGCTGACCATGTTGCTGTCGCGGTCGGGTAGGTGGAAGGAAGGGACCCGGGTCCCTTTCCGGGTCTTGTTGAAATTGGCCAAAAGGTTCCCTGCGATCTTTCTTGTTTCGGGATATCGTCCCGCCTGAACGAGGGAATCGAGGAGCACCCGCACGCCTTTTTGTTCGAATTCCGGCCTGTAGTATAGCTCGAAGAGTCCTTTGATGGCTGTCAGCTCCCTGATACGGGGATTTTCCATAAAACGTTGCTTTTTCAAAAAGTTCTGGAGCCCGTCGAGGCTGTGGGTTCGGTTGACCACCCCTTTCAGGGCTTGGGGATCGTTTCGCATACCGGGCTCAATGAGAAAGCCTTTGAAGAACTGATTGAAGAATTTCATGTATTCTTCGTTGTGGTAGTGAACCGGTTCGTCTTTCAGGTACTGGTTAAAGAGGCGCCTGTCACTTCGCGTGGTCAGGCGTTCGAAATCGGCCATCGCGAAGTGTTGATAAGTGTTGAAATAGGGGTGGTCAACCTCCGAATACCGTTCTTTGACGAGGCCTTTGAGGGAATCCACCAGGGTGTCCAGGGAAGGTTTTTCGCTCAGGGCTTTTCGGATTGACGAATCCAGTGGGCGTTCTTCATCGAGTCTTTGGCTGTAGTTTCCGCCTCTGAAAGACTTGAGGGCGATCAATGAGGAATTTTCCCGGATCAATTGATCGTAGACCCTGTTGAAGTCAAAGATCAGGTTGTTGATGTCGTGTCGGGGAAGCTCGTAGAAAGTGAGCTCCACTTCGTTCATGTGTCCGACTTTTTTGGCTGAATCCTCCGGCAATCGAGGAAATTTGACCTTGTAATCCCCGCCCGGGTCGATGTGGATCCTGGCATCGACGCCCTCGATCCGTAGGAAAGATGGAAAGGTTCGTTCCGTTCGTTCCCGTTCAAATCGGAATTTTCCGTCTTCATTGACCGTGCTTTGGCCGATCCGTTCTTCCTGGTAGGTCACGAAGTCTGTGAAACGCCACCAGGTCACGGTCTCACCTTTAAAAGCCGGGGCCTCTCCCTGAATGGTGACCTTTTCTTCATCTCCCTGGGATTTTGCTTTGCTGAATGGGGTCACCAGACACCAAATTGCGAACAATGTATGCCAGAGGAGGCTCCTATTTGGTCGCAGCCCCTTCATGTGGAATCTTTCTCGATATCGATACCGGCGGGGAGGAATGGTGAAGGGTCCCCATCGTTTCGGATGATGTCGCGGACAATGGTGGAACTGATCGATGCGAGCTCGGCTTCTGTGATCAGGGTAATGGTCTCTATTTCGGGGGCCATGGACCGGTTCATCTGGGCGATGTTCTTTTCGAACTCAAAATCGTTGATGTTCCGCAACCCCCGTACAATGTAGCGGGCGTTGACGGAACGGCAGAAGGTCACGGTCAAGCCTTCGAAACGTTGAACACTGACCCGGTCATCGTCCCGGAAAAGCGTTTCGATCCATTTTTCACGCTGTTCCAGGGGGAACAAGCCGGATTTTTTGGCATTCATGCCGATCCCCACGACCAAGTGATCGAAGAGTGGCAACGCCCTTTTTATGATCGATTCGTGGCCTTTGGTGATGGGGTCGAAGGACCCCGGAAAAACCGCAATATTTCTCATGGTGTATGAATAAAAAGCGCTTGGAAGGGTGCTTCAAAGGTATTCAACATGAAGAACGCCCGGATCCTCCTTTCATTGTTCGGTCTTCTCATCGTTGTCCTCGGGGGTGGGGGACCAAAAGCTAAACCGGGTGCGCCCGAAGTTCCGGGTTTCCAAAAACCATGGGTCCGAGTGATCGGGTTCGGTCCTTCCTTCGTGTTCCATCACCATGAGCCCCGCTTTTTTGAGGAGCCCGTTTTTTTCGACCGATCGACGTACCTCTCTTATGGCCTCAGCGCTCCGGTTGTAAGGTGGGTCGGCAAAGATGACGTCATAAGGACTGAAAGCTTTTTTGAGAAATTCCCGCACGTCCCTTCTTTCAATGTGGATCCTGGAAAGCTCCATCTCCTCAGTCATTTTGGAGATGGATCGGGTTGCTTTGGGGTCTTTATCGACAGCGGTTACCAAGCCAGCCCCCCGGGATGCGAACTCTAAGCTCACGCTCCCCGTCCCGGCATATAGATCGAGTACTGTGATATCCTCGAGGTTCATTCTGTTCTGTAGGATATTGAACAACCCTTCCCTGGCCTGGTCGGTCGTCGGACGGGCTTTTATGCCAGCTGGGGGATGAAGCCGCTTTTTTTTGAATCGTCCGCCGATGATCCGCATGAGATAGAACCGTTAGCCTGTACCGGTGAACCAGGATTCCAAAATGAGAAAATTCCCGGATAGGGGATCTGTTTGCTTCCGGGAAGCTGAATAAGGGGCAATATCCGGGGTCAGATCTTCAATGTTGCGGAAATAGACCGAAAGTTCTTCGAGGGTCTCTTCTGAAAATGAACTGTGGCCAGCAACAAAGAGGGGGGTCTTGTAGATGTTCAGCTGCATCGTTTCCCTTGTGGCCAGGATATAATAAACCGCGTCCGCGGCCGTCCGTACTTGAAAGCTGTTCCAGAATTCGAGTGTCCCGTTGCGGGGGATGAGAATATCGATCATGTGGGGAGAGAAATAAACAAAGACCCCGTTCTGATCATGGACGAGGTGGCGTTTGACGATGGCGTGGATCAGTGTGGATGAACGGTGATAAAGGGTACTAAAGGGGAAATGATAGTGGAGTGGGTCGATCAGTTCCCGGGGTGTGCTATAGACCGAATAAGCTTGAAGCACCGGCAGATGGTCGTGTTTTACGACATGGTCCGACCGTCCACCGGAGCTCGCAAGGTTAAGGTCCAGATAACTTTCCGCCTTGGTCGGATCGAATGTAGCATCGGGGACCAGGGTGGCACTGCCGGGTACGATGACCGCGGAAACTGAACGCGGCTTTCCGGCGCTTTCGCTTATTGACAAAAAAGCTTGATTGGCGCTGTTTTCACTGTATTTGTTGTCAGCGATCCTTTGACCGGATATCCTCGAGAAGCTTTTCTTACGGGTATCGAGTAGGCACCAATGGACCCTTTCGTGGTCGACCACCAATAGGAGATGAGAATTGGTTCCCTCTTCTGTTTCCGGGGGGTCCGGAAACATGGAGGGGGTTCGGGGTCCTTTCCCGCCCTGGTCAGTATTCTCCCCAATTACCACTGGTCGTGGCTTCGGTCAGGGATCCTACTTTTAGTGTATCGGTGTCTCCGAAGGGATCGGGATCCTTGGCCATGAAAACGGGCTGGTTCACGCCCCCCTCTTCCTTGAGGGTCTTGGCCTTTAAAATGAACTTCTTGTCACCGCCGGGTTTATAGGGAAGGGAGTCCACATAGAAGGGATAATCCCGTTCTTCCCGTCTGGCAGTGGCGGAATTGAAGAGGGAGTCCCCGGCGGGGGTGTAGAGGGAGTCCTTTTTGAGCAGGCCTTCCTCGATGGCCTCCTCCTCGGTCAGGGTATCCGGCACGTGGCCATCGATCTGGACGAAGAGGAGGGAATCGTTCTTGAGGAAGTTCACGAGTGAGTCCCAATCGGCTGTAAAATTTCCGTATTTTTTGCGGAAGGCTTTTTGGGTCTTGCGGATGTCCTTGAGTTTTTGGGTCACTTGGTTATGGACCTTCTTTTTCTTGGCCTTGTACTCGATCTCATCCTTAACCACTTTGTAGGCCAGGTAGACAAACCCAAGGATCCCGAAAAGAAGGATCACAGTGAGGATCATGGAAACGAGCCGGTTAATGGTATTCAGGACAAAAAGCAGGTAAAGCACGCCGAAAACGGTGATCGCAATAGCACCCCAGGTAAAGTATTGGTTCTGATTCCCTACCTTGGCAAAAATGAGGGCAATGATCCCCACGATCAAAAAAAGGATCGGCCAGAAGAGCTGCCCCGCATAATAGGTGAAGTCCTCCCAGAATTTCTTAAGTTCTTCCATGGCTGAAGGATTGGGAATGAAAGATACAAATCTAAAATTTTTTCCCAATGGCGAGGGGTCGATCGATTACCATTGTGACCCTGCATGAAGCGTTCAATATGAGCACCAGGAAAACACGGACCATTGAGGCGTTCCGGCAACGATTCAGCGATCTTTCCGATGGAAGCCAGGATGAAGTGTTCCGGAAACTCGGGGATTTTCTCTTCGACCCTTCGGCCCGGGTCTTTATTCTGAAGGGGGCTGCGGGTACCGGAAAAACGGCGGTTTTAAGTGCTTTAGCTAAGGCGATCGAGGACCTGAGCGGGAATGTTCTTCTCATGGCACCTACCGGAAGAGCTGCCCAGGTCCTTTCCGGGTCCGCGGGAATACCTGCACACACCATTCATAAGAGGATCTATAATGTCCGTGAGGGAGTTGATGGAAGCCGGTCCTTTGAACTGAAAAGGAACCCGTGGAAAAAGGGGGTATATATTGTGGATGAGGCTTCCATGATCGGCCTTTCGGGCGGTATCGAAGGGACCTCTGGGCTGCTGGACGACCTTTTGCAGCACGTTGTTGGTGGGGATAATGGATGTAAACTCCTGCTTTGTGGGGACGATGCTCAGTTACCTCCGGTCGGTTCTGAAGAGAGTCCGGCTCTCTCCCATTCACGACTCGAAAGGAAAGTGCCCGGAACGGTCATGGAGGGAACCCTTGAACTGATCTATCGCCAGGAGGAACGAAGCGGGATCCTGGAGAATGCCCTTCGCCTCAGGGGGGCGATAGAACGCTCCGAGCCCCGGATGCCTACCCTGAAAAGTTCCGAATATGCGGATATTGAAAGGGTTTCGGGGGAGTTCCTCGAGGAATCCCTGGAGGAGGCTTATGGACAATTCCGCGAAGGGGACGTGAAAGTGATATGTCGGTCCAATAAACGCGCCAACCTGTTCAACCAACAAATAAGGACAAGGATTCTCTGGCGTGAAGATGAATTGGAAGCAGGGGACCGCTTAATGGTCGTCCGCAATGATTATTACTGGATCCGGGACCGGGAGGAGGGGGATCTGATCGCCAATGGTGAGTTGCTTCGTGTGGAAAGGGTACATCGGGTCTACGAAGAACTCGATACGCGATTCTGCGAGGCAACCGTGCTTTTACTGGACCAGGTCGGTCAGCCTGAGCTGGAGGTGTTGTTAAACTTGGAGGCCATCCATACGGAAAAGGCGGCTCTCGACCGGGAACGAGTGCGGTCGATCCTCGATGGTCTTCAGGCCGAACAGACGGGGAAGAATCCCCGTGCGCGCTACCGAAAGGCTATGGAGGATGCGCGATACAATGCCTTACAAGTAAAGTTCGCTTATGCGGTGACCTGTCATAAAAGTCAGGGGGGGCAATGGCCGGCCATATTCGTAGACCCGGGCATGATCCGGGAGGAAATGATCGACCGCAACTTTTTGAGGTGGTTGTATACCGCTCTTACAAGAGCTACGGAGAAGGTGTTCCTGGTGAACTTTCCGGCCCTTTTCTTCGGGGATGGAGAATGAGCAGGATCAACGGAAGCGCCACCCCATTTTCCGGACTTCCCTCCGGAGGACATCCGCTTCCTTCACCCGGAGGGATCTTTTGGGCTTACTCGTGTCTTCGACCGTAATGCTGTAGCGGCCCGGTGGAAGAGCCAGCGTGTATTCTTTATTGTGGGGATTCGGGCGATATATCCCTTGCAGGGTATCCTTTTCCTGATCCCGGATAACGATGGCCGTGGTATCGGGGAAGGGATGGTTCTCGATATTTAGTTTGTAGACCTGGGGCTTCTTTAGGATCTTTTGGTCCTTGACGCAGTAAATGTCCTTACTGCCTTTGGAATCGGACCGGATGGTCGATATATAACCGTAAGCCCCGGACTTGGTGAACGTGATGGTCCGGTTGTCGTAAGGGTCGTTGATGGGGTAGCCCATGTTCTCGGGTTTGGTCCAGGACTCCTCGTCTGTTTTCAGATCGGTGGTGAAAAGGTCGAAGCCCCCCATTCCCTCATGTCCTTTTGATGAGAAATACAGCGTTTTATTGTCGTGCCCCATAATGGGATGTCCCTCATCGTGAGGTGTGTTGATCTTTTTCCCGATATTCCGGGGTTTTGCCCATTCCCCGTTGGGTAGTTTCTTCGACCAGTAGATGTCCATACCCCCGTGGCCGCCCTCCCGGTCGCTCGTGAAAAAGAGGAATTGACCGTTGGGTGAGCGGGAGGCGGATAATTGGTGGTCCTGCGGAACGTTGATGGGGTCTTCGAATTCCTCGGGTTCCCGGAACCTGCCGTACTGAGCTTCTGCTTTGTATACCTTTCCTTTTTCATCGATGTGGTCGGGATAGAAATAGAGTCTTTTTCCTTCCTTCCCGATCCATGTGGCTTGTTCATCGAAACGTGTGTTGACGCCTTTACCGGCATTCTTGGCTTTCCCGATGCGGGTCGGTTTCCCTTCGGTCTTGGCTATCCAGATATCGGAAGAGTAATACCCGTCGAACTCTTTTCGGCTTCCAACATTGGACCGTCGTCTCGTTGTAAAGACGATCTTCTTTCCGTTCGGTGTCAGGAGTGGTGTGTGGTCCGGGAATTCTGTGTTTATCGGCTCTCCGGGATGGACCAGGGTCATCTCGCGGGGATTTTTCACCATTCTTTTGCCTGTGCGGCATTGCCCGATCCGGTGTTCAACCTTTTTCTCTTTTTCTCCGTCAACCTTTTCGGCGTATCGTTTGTACAATTCGATGGCCCGGTCAAAGTTCATCGCGTAGTGGTGAGATTTGGCCAGATGGAAGGTGACTGCCGGGTGATCGGCCCTGAAGTCCTCATCTTCCATGACCTTTTTGAAGTGTGGAATGGCTTCGGACCGGTCCCGAACGTCACGGAGGATCGATAGACCAAGCTTGAAATGGGCCTCCATATTATTGGGGTCCTTTTTGATGACCCTCTTGAAGTTTGAGGCGGCATCGACGTAATTCCTTTCTTCGAAATTCTGCTCGCCTCGTTCCATGAACTGGGCAGCCCCATAGTGGGTAAGAAAAAGAATGAGCGGGATAACAAGGGTGGGGGTTCTGCGGCCCAAAAAGCTATTGGTCATACCATTCGTGTCCTTTTAAGTACGAGGGAGTGGATATTTCCCTGTGCAGGAGCGAATTTACGATTTTTTTCAGGGGGTTGGCAATGAGGTTCTTGCCTTGTGGAAAGGAGGGGGTAGTGAGGGTGTGCTTTGTGGCGGGGAAATGGTCCCGGGAGGGACGCCCCCGTCAAGGCCTTTTCATGCCTTAACGGGTTCCATGTTCTCAATAATAGCGTTCCCGAACTCCGAGCACTTCAGCAGGGTCGCGTTTTCCAATTGCCGATGGAAATCGTAGGTGACTTGTTTGGCCCCGATGGTATGCTCCATTCCTTGAATGATGAGTTCGGACGCTTTTTTCCAACCCAGATGGTCCAGCATCATGACCCCCGATAAAAGGAGAGAGGAAGGGTTGACTTTGTCCATCCCGGCATATTTCGGTGCTGTTCCGTGCGTTGCTTCGAAGATGGCGTGGCCTGTGCTGTGGTTGATATTGGCACCCGGGGCGATCCCGATGCCCCCCACAGCGGCTGCAGCTGCATCGGAAACATAACCCCCGTTGAGGTGCCTCGTCGCGCTCCCGCAGTAACTGGTCGGACGGATCCGGATCTGTTGAAGGAAGGCGTCGGCAATGGCGTCTTTTATGATCAGTTTGCCGGCCTTTTTGGCCGCTTCTTCCGCCTGGTTGGCCGCTTCTTTTCCATCTTTTTCCACGATCCGGTCGTATTCGGCCCAGGTGAAGACTTTGTCGCCGTATTCCCGCTCAGCCATCTCATACCCCCATTCCTTGAACTGGCCTTCCGTGAATTTCATGATGTTCCCCTTGTGCACCAGGGTCACGGATTCTTTACCGTGCTCCAGGGCGTAGTCGATAGCGGCTTTCACGAGGCGTTCGGATCCTTCTCTGGAGATCGGCTTGACGCCGATGGAGGAGCTTTCCGGGAAACGGATGCTATCGACTCCCATTTCGTTCTGAAGGAAATCGATCGTTTTTTTACAGGCATCTCCTTCGGCCATCCACTCGATCCCGGCGTATATGTCCTCGGTGTTCTCCCGGAATATGACCATGTCAACGTCCTGTGGCCTTTTTACGGGTGAAGGCACCCCTTCGAACCAACGAACGGGCCTGACGCATGCAAAAAGATCGAGTTCCTGCCGCAGGGCCACGTTCAATGAGCGGAAACCACCACCCACGGGGGTGGTCAAAGGACCTTTGATCGCGATGAAGTAATTCCGGATGGCCTCGAGCGTTTCGTCGGGCAACCATTCCCCCTGTTGGTCCTTGGCTTTTTGACCGGCAAGGATCTCTTTCCACTCGATCTTCTTTTGCCCATGATAGGCCTTTTCAACCGCCGCCTCAAGGACTTTTTTCGTGGCGTTCCAAATATCGGGGCCGGTCCCGTCCCCTTCGATAAAAGGGATAATGGGGTCATCCGGTACGTTCAGTCGCCCGTTCTCTTCTGTGATCTTGGTCCCGCTCATTGTTGGGTGTTTCTTCGTTTTACATGGGGTCTTTAAGGGATCAGAAAAAGATGTGCCAATTCATAATGCCTTGGGTCCTGAAATTCATCTTTTCCTACAAAGGTATTTTTTTCCCGATCGCAGTTCAAGGATCTTTGGCTTCGCTTTGGTCCTCCATTTTGGCTTCGAAGGCTTTTTTGTAGCTGCTTCGGGCCTCATCGATGAAGCCCAGGTGATGACCACCGGCGATCATTTTACCGCGGGTAACATGCCCCAAAGCCCGGAAGGGTATGCCCTTTTGATCCAGGAGACGGCGGGTCTCCTCTTCCCGGTCTTCTTTCAGGGTGATCACGATCCTTCCCTGCGATTCGCCAAAGAGGAAGATGTCGGGTCGCACGGATCCGGGCATTTCGATGTCAAAGCCGAGGCCACGTGGTATTCCCATTTCGGCAAGGGTCGTGAACAGGCCTCCATCAGAAACGTCATGGGCGGCATTGATCAGCTCCTTTTCGATCAGGTCGAGGATGGCCTGTTGGGTCTCGTACTCTTCCTCCAGATCGAAATAGGGAGCTGGGGAGTGGCGAATGCCATGCCATTTTGTGAGGTAATGGGAGGCATTGATGTCGTTGCAGGCCGGGCCGACCTCCAGAATAAGGTCCCCTTTTTCTTTCAGGGAAAGGGTCATGATCTGCTTTTTGTCCTTTAAGGAGCCGACCATTCCGATGACCGGGGATGGGAAGACAGCCTCTTCTCTTTCCCCCTCCATTGTTTGGTTGTAAAAGCTTACGTTCCCCCCGGTCACTGGTGTTTCGAATTTCCGACAAGCAGCTCCCATTCCTTCAATGGCCTTGACGAATTGCCAGTAGACCTCGGGATCATAGGGGTTGCCGAAATTCAGGCAGTTGGTCACGGCCAGGGGTTTTGCTCCTGAACATACCAGGTTTCTGGCAGATTCTGCTACTGCGATCATGGCGCCTTTCTCGGGATCGGCTTGGATATATCGCGGATTCCCGTCAGTGGTCATGCCCAGCCCCTGATCGGTACCCCGGATATCGATCACGCCCGCATCGGCCGGTCGCTCGGTGGTCATGTTCACGGTACCGACCATGGTATCGTATTGATGGATGACCCATTCCTTGGAAGCGATATTGGGATGGCGGAGGATATCGAAAGCGACTTCCTTCAGGTCTGCTGGTTCGGGAACATGCTCGACAGAAAACGCCAGGCTTTTCTTGTAATGATCGGGTTCCTGAAAATCTCTTTCGTATACCGGCGCGCCTCCGCCCAATACGAGGTCCCACGCCGGCACCCGGGCGACCTCCTCTCCGTTCATCCGGTACTGCATTATCCCGTCGTCGGTCACCTCCCCGATCCTGGCGCAATTCAGGTCCCATTTTTCAAAGATCCTTTCCACCTCGCTCTCCTTGCCCTTTTGGATCACTACCAGCATCCGTTCCTGGGATTCCGAGAGGAGGATCTCGAAGGGCTGCATCCCCGCTTGTCGGGTCGGTACCCGGTCCAGGTCGATCCGCATCCCGCATTCGCCTTCGGCCGCCATTTCGGAGGTCGAGCAGATGATCCCGGCTGCCCCCATGTCCTGCATGCCTACAATGGTATCGCTGTTGGCGAGTTCCATGGTGGCTTCCAGGAGAAGTTTTTCCTGGAAAGGGTCGCCCACTTGAACCGCCGGCAGGTCGTCCATTGAGGCCTCCGTGATATCGCGCGAAGCGAAGGCCGCCCCGTGGATCCCGTCCTTGCCGGTCGCGGATCCCACGATATAAACCGGATTCCCGGGGCCATGAGCCGTGGCCGATATAGTCTTGTCGGTCTCCACCAGGCCGACGGACATGGCGTTGACCAGGGGGTTGGTGTTGTAACATTCGTCAAAAAAGACCTCGCCCCCGAGCACGGGCACGCCGAAGGAATTCCCGTAATCACCGATGCCTTTGACCACACCCCGGACGTGCCATTTTGTCCTTTGAAGGTCCGGGTGGCCGAAGCGCAGCGAATTAAGTTGAGCAACGGGACGGGCCCCCATGGTAAAAATATCCCGGTTGATCCCGCCAACGCCTGTCGCAGCTCCGTGATAAGGTTCAATGGCGGAAGGGTGGTTGTGGGATTCGATCTTGAACGCACATGCCAGTCCGTTGCCGATATCCACAAGGCCGGCGTTCTCTTCCCCGGCTTTGGAAAGCAGGTTCTTGCCCTCGCTCGGCAGGGTCTTGAGCCAGCGGATGGAGTTCTTGTAGGAACAGTGTTCCGACCACATCCCGGAGAAAATGCTCAATTCGGTGAAATTGGGCGCCCGTCCCAGGATCTCCTGGATCCGTTCGTACTCTTCGGGCAAGAGGCCGAGCTCCTTCGCGAGCTCGATATTGGCGTCTTTTGATCTGGTCATGCTTTCCATGGACGATCCTCGATGGGGTGGACCGCAAAAATAGCGATCTCCTGAGACCGGCAATGGGCTTCTCAGGTCGGATCCCTCCGGACCGGCAATTGGTTTAACTTTGGCTCAAAAGCGGGTCTTTGTCCGATCTTCTGTTGACCATTGCCTATCTGGCGCTCGTGTTCTTCGGCGTCTATCGCTTGAACTTTTTCCGTTTACCGGGACTCCCCCGGTATTCCGCCCTCTTTGCTTTGGCGCTGAAACTATTGGCCGGCCTGGTGTTGGTCTGGTATTATGCCGGGGATCACATGGACCGGAAGGATGCCGACATCTATGTGCTCTATGATGACAGTGAACACATGTATGAAGCGCTCTGGTCGGAACCCGGGGACTTTTTCAGCATGGTCACCGGGATCGGGTTGGAACCGATCGATTACTACAAGGCAGAATACTTTGACCAGATGAACAGATGGCTACCCCACGACAAAGGGGGGCTTTTTAACGATGCGCATTTCATGATCCGGTTGAACGCCCTTTTACGTCTTATTAGTGGTGGCGTATACGGGGTCCACGTGATCCTTATGTGTCTCTTCTCCTTGGTCGGTCTGGTGGCTTTCTACAAGACATTTCAGCCCCATTTGAGGGACAAGGAACGGCTTTGGGGTGCTGTGCTTTTTTTGCTCCCTTCCCTGCTTTTCTGGACCTCGGGGATCTTAAAAGAAGGCTTACTGGTCTTTGCACTCGGGTCAGCCCTTTATTGCCTCCCCCTTTTCAGGGGGAGCAGGCGATTCACCCCTTTGTCTGGGGGATGGTTTTTAGCGGCTTTTGTGCTCATGGTCTTTTTAAAGCTGTATAGCTTCGTGATCCTTTTGGGTGCTCTTCTCCCGTTTTTGTGGTGCCGATGGATGAAGGACCGTCTTCCACTTCTGAACTTCTTCGGTGGGTTGGGGGTCCTGGTCCTTGTATGCTTATCCGTTCAATGGCTCGTTCCCCGGCTGGACTTGCTGGGTCTGATCCGTGAACAGCAAAGGGCCTTCATCGAGTTGGCCCGCGTGGAGGATCCGGATAGTCTCATCCCCCTCACGCGTTTGGACAATGCGTATGTTACATTGCTCGAAGTGCTTCCTGAGGCTCTCGTCAATACTTTTTTGAGGCCTTTGCCGGGAAACCTGGATGCCCTGCTTTATTGGCCGCCCTTTTTGGAGAACGTGTTCATGCTGACCTCCATGCTCGTATGTATCACCTTGTCCAAGCCCATTTACCGGATCGATGTTCCCATGCTCCTTTTCGGGCTTACGGTCGTGCTGGGCTTTTATTCTCTGATCGGCTTGACGACACCGATCCTGGGGGCGATCCTGCGCTACAAGGTCCCTGCCCTTCCTTTTTTGTTCCTGGCCTTTTTCCTTATTTTAGATGCCGAAAAGGGGCGGCGCACCCTGAAGGGTATGGGGCTGATGCCAAAGACTTGGGATGGAAGCTCGATGCATTAAGGGGTCGCGCTTCGTTCCTTCATTGAAGGATCTCCATGGACAAGCAGCTTAAAGGGGCCATATCTCCGCTTCTCTTCATTCTATGCTTCGTTTTTATGATGAGTGGTTGCGGCTACAAAGAAGAACCCGCCGATCTGGTGGTCCACAATGCCCGAATATACACCGTCGATACGGATATGTCCGTTAAAGAGGCCATGGCCATTAAGAATGGGAAAATTCAAGAACTCGGTGCGGAGCGGGCCATCATGAACAAATATTCCGCGGAAAGAACGGTGGATGCTAAACAGAATCCTATCTATCCAGGTTTTATCGACGCGCATGCCCATTTTCTCGGATACGGGCGTGACCTGCAAAAAGCGGACCTGGTCGGTGCCGAGTCCTATCAGGAGGTTCTCGGGCGTGTAAAGGATCATGCGGAAAAGGTCCCCGAGGGATGGATCGAGGGAAGTGGCTGGGACCATAATGAATGGAAGGAAAAGGAATTTCCCACCCGTGGACCGCTGGACAGCCTTTTCCCCGACCGCCCTGTATTGCTCGAAAGGGTTGACGGGCATGCGGCCCTTGTCAACGGAAAGGCGCTGGAAATGGCCGGTATAAGCGGAGACACGAGTGTCACCGGCGGTAATGTCCGGACCGAGAAAGGAAAACCCACCGGGATCCTGATCGACAATGCCATCGATCTTGTTCGTTCAGAAATGCCGGAGTTTTCCGAAAGGAGGACGAGAAAAGCCCTGCTGGAAGCCCAGGCGGATTGTTTTAAGGAAGGTTTGACGACCGTTGTGGATGCCGGTCTTTCGAAAAGAGCGGTCATGCTCATTGATACCTTGCACAGAGAGGGCCCCTTGAAGATCCGGCTCTATGCCATGCTTTCCGATACGAAGGAGAATTTCGATCACTTTCTCGAGCGCGGACCCTACAAGACGGAACGGCTGAACGTGCGTTCCTTTAAATTCTATGCGGACGGAGCGCTCGGGTCCAGGGGGGCATGCTTGCTGGAACCCTATAGCGATGTCGAGGATAGTGCTCAATACGGATTCCTTCTCAGGGATCCCGAATACTATCGGATGCAGGCCCGGAAGATGATCGAGCACGGTTTCCAGATGAACACCCATTGCATCGGCGATTCTGCCAACCGCCTTCTCCTGGATATATACGGAAACGTACTGGAAGGGACCAACGACAAAAGGTGGCGTATCGAACACGCGCAGATCGTCCATGAAAAGGACCTTGACAAGTTCGGAAAATACAACATCATCCCTTCCGTACAGCCCACACATGCCACCTCCGATATGAAGTGGGCGGATGAGCGTCTCGGGTCCGATAGGCTCGGGAATGCTTATGCCTTAAAAGAGCTTTTGGACCAGAATGGCATGATCCCCCTTGGCACGGATTTCCCCGTGGAAGGGATCGATCCCCTGAAGACCTTTTACGCTGCGGTCTTCCGCAAGAACGAAACCGGAGGACCGGACGGGGGGTTTCAGCCTGAAAATGCCTTGACCCGCGAAGAGGCCTTAAGAGGAATGACCATATGGGCAGCAATGGCCAACTTCGAGGAAGGGGAAAAAGGCAGCCTTGAAGAAGGGAAATTCGCCGATTTTGTTATTTTGGACCAGGATATTATGAAGGTTCCTGAAGAGCAGGTCTTGAATACGGAAGTTGTTGCTACTTACGTAAATGGAGAGGAGCTGTATCGAAAGTGAATGAGGGGGCCGGAACTGGTTCATATTCCTTTGTAAGCGCATTTTCTGAAGCTCATGAAAAAACCTACCCGATTATTTGACATTCCGCGCTATCAGGCGGACCAATTCCCAAAGGAGGATGCCTTGGCCGCGAGGAAAGCGGGGGAATGGGTCAAACATTCCACCCATGAATTCATCGAGAAGGCCAATGCCGTCAGCAGAGGGCTATTGGCACTCGGGATCCAAAAGGGTGACAAGGTCGCCATGATATCCGAAAACCGCCCGGAGTGGAATATCATGGACATTGGCATCATGCAGATCGGCGCGGTGGATGTGCCCATCTATCCCAGCATTTCCACGGATGACTACCATTACATCTTCGATCATGCAGAGGTGCGGCTTTGTATCGTCTCAACCCGGGAATTGTACGACAAAGTGGCGGAGGTCAAGGATAAAGCCGCGACCCTGGAGAAGGTCTATTCCTTCGATGAACTGGAAGGGGTTGCTCACTGGACCGAGATCCCGGAGGCGGGTGATGAGGGCTATGCGGATAAGGTCCAGGAGCTGATGGACGGGATCGATCCGCACGACCTGGCGACCTTTATTTATACATCCGGTACCACCGGCCGGCCCAAGGGGGTGATGCTATCGCACGACAATATTGCCAGCAATGCGAGGGCTTCCAGGGAAAGGTTGCCGGTGGGAGAGAACAGCCGGGCATTGACCTTTTTGCCGGTCTGCCACGTGTACGAACGCATGATCCACTACCTCTACATGCTGACCGGGGTCTCCATCTACTTTGCCGATTCCATCGACACCGTGGGGGAGGATCTGAGGGCAACGCAACCTGATGTCTTCAGCGCTGTCCCCAGGCTTCTGGAAAAGGTCTATGACCGGATCGTGGCCAAAGGCTACGAACAAAAAGGGGTTAAGAAAAAGCTCTTCTTCTGGGCCCTGGCATTGGGTCATAAATATGACCCCCGGGAAAAGATGGGCCTGGGGACGAAACTCAAATACGCCGTGGCGGATAAGCTGATCTTTAGCAAATGGCGCGAAGCCGTTGGCGGTCAGGTAAAAGCGGTGGCCTCCGGCAGTGCTCCGTTACAACCACGCCTGGCCCGGGTTTTCAATGCTGCTGGTATCCCCGTATTAGAGGGTTATGGGTTGACGGAGACCTCTCCGGTGGTCTCGGTGAATTCCAAGGAGAACAACGGGCTGATGATCGGAACGGTCGGGCGCCCCATCCGGAACGTAAAGGTCAAGATCGCCGAGGATGGCGAGGTGCTCGTTCAAGGACCGAATGTCATGCTGGGTTACTACAAGGACGAGGAGAAGACCAAAGCGGTCCTTGATGAGAACGGGTGGTTCTATACGGGTGATATCGGGGAAATGGTGAATGGCGAATTCCTCAAGATCACGGACCGCAAAAAGGAAATGTTCAAGACCGCCGGGGGAAAGTACATTGCCCCCGGATGGATGGAGAACAAATTCAAGGAATCCCCCTTTATCGAGCAGATCATGGTGATCGGCGAAGGGCGAAAATTCCCTGCGGCATTGATCGTGCCGGCTTTCGAGCATATCCGGGAATGGGGGCGTTACAATGAAATGGGGGAATTCGGTGATGAGAAAGCCATTGCCAATGATCCAACGGTCCGCCAAAAGATCGAGGCGGAAGTAGAAGGGTACAATCAGAGCTTCGGCCAGTGGGAACGGATCAAGAAGTTTGAATTGATCCCGGGTGAATGGTCCGTGGAAACGGATGAACTGACCCCGACCCTGAAAGTCAAACGCAAAGTGGTGATGGAAAAGTACCAGCACCTGATCGACAAGATCTATGCGGAGTAAAAGGGCATTCAGGAAAAGGGTCCGGGCCCTTCTTCATGCTCTGGTCTGCTTTTTGATCCTGCTCGGGGGTTGCAGTGAAAAACAGGGGAAAGAGACCGAAGGGAGCGGATCATCGGAGGCGGGTCCCAAGCGCTCCGGGGATTCGCTTTTTCATCCGGTCGAAATATCCCATGCCCAACGTTTTGATATCACGTACCGGGGCGATCACAAAGTTGTGGAGGTCAACCGGCCCTGGCCCGATGCTCAAAAGGGGTTCCGTTATGTCCTTCATCAGCGGGGTACAGAGCCCCCAAAGAGATATGACGATGCGCGCTTTGTGGAAGTGCCGGTCCCCAAGATTGCTTGCCTTTCCAGTATCTCCGTGGCCTTTATGCGCGAACTCGGGCTACTCGACAAATTGGCGGCGGTCTCTTCGGCCGACCGGATCTACGATAAAAAAGTAAGAGAGGGGGTCGAAGAAGGGCGTATCAAAGCAGTGGGGGGAAATGCGGATATCAATATAGAACGGATCATGGCTTTGCGACCCTTGTTGGTGGCCACTTATGGTTCGGGGGACCCCGCCCGGGATGTTCATTCCAAACTAACTGAGGCCGACATTCCGGTCGCTATACAAGCGGATTTCATGGAAAGAACGCCCCTCGGCAGGGCTGAGTGGATCAAATTCCTGGCCGCTTTTCTCAACAAAGAGAAAAAAGCAGCGGAAATTTTCAGTGCGATCGAAGAAACGTACAAAAGATATTCAAAGCTTGCAAAAGGGGCTGAGGAAAAACCTACTGTGATCACAGGCCGAAACCGGGGAGGTACTTGTTGGGTGCCCGGGGGGCGAAGTTATATGGCTCGTTTTTTAAAGGATGCTGGTGCGAATTACCTATGGGGCGCCGACACAGCCTCAGGCAGCATCAAGGTGGCTTTTGAAGCTTTCTACGAAAAGGGGCATAAAGCTCAATATTGGGTGCTCAATGAAGCGGCCTGGCGGTCACGCGATGCAATGAAAAGTGCAGATGATCGTTATGCACGCTTTCGAGCCTTTCAGACGGGTAATGTTTTTGATATCTGGGGGCGTGTTGGTTCCGACCGTTCGAACGACTATTTCGAGACCGGGGTCGCGGCTCCTCATTTGGTCCTCAAGGACCTCATAAGGATCTTTCATCCCGATCTGTTGCCCCAACACGAGATGCTCTTTTATCGGCGCCTTGAATCTTCCAATAATTCCGAATGAGGCGTGGAGGGTCAGGGTATAAAGGGCTATTTGCCGTTCTTTTGCCGGTCCTCGTCCTGCTCTTCCTTGCCGATCTGGCCCTGGGTTCTGTTGCGATCCCGCTCATGGAGGTGGGTACCTTCCTGTTCGGCGGGGCGCCGTCCCAAGAGGTCTGGGGAGATATTCTGTTGAGCTTTCGCTTGCCCAAAGCCCTTACGGCTTTGTTCGTGGGAATGGGATTGGCGTTGAGCGGTCTCCAGATGCAGACCCTGTTCCGGAATCCCCTTGCCGGCCCCTTTGTCTTGGGGATCAGTGCGGGTGCCAGCTTAGGGGTCGCTTTGCTCGTCCTTGGAACGGGTTTCCTTACTTCGATGATCGGATGGGCAGTGCCGTTCGATGGAAAGATCGGTTCGGTCCTGGCGGCCAGTATCGGGGCCATGGCCGTATTGTTCCTGATCCTTGTCCTGGCCCGGCGCTTCATGGACCATGTTACTCTTTTGATCGCAGGTCTCATGCTGGGATATCTGACCAATGCGGTGGTCAATATGCTCATGTACTTCAGTGAGGCAAAAGCGATTCAGGCTTATGTCATTTGGACCTTCGGGAGCTTTTCTGAAGTATCGGTCGCGCAATTGTGGGTGCTCGGAGGGGCGGTTTTGGCGGGCTCGCTGATCCCCGCCCTTCTATCCAAGTGGATGAACGCCCTTCTGCTTGGAGAGACCTATGCCCGTGGACTCGGGGTCTCCGTTAATCGTTTCCGTTACCTGCTAATTCTCAGTACTGGCCTGATGGCTGGGGCAATCACGGCCTTTTGTGGACCCATAGCTTTTATTGGTGTGGCCATTCCGCATTTGGCGCGTGGCTTGTTCAATACTTCCGATCACCGGGTGCTGGTGCCAGGGGTCTTGCTTAGTGGGGCCATCGTTGCCCTTGCTTGTGATATCGTTGCTCAGCTGCCGGGTCGTGATACAACGCTCCCGATCAATTCGGTCACCTCCATTATCGGAGCGCCGATCGTGTTGTGGGTGGTCATTCGTATGCGCAACCTTCGATCCGCATTTGGCTGATGGTGCTAAAGGAGCAGTCCAAAGAGCTCGAGACCGAGGCATTGACGGTGGGGTTTAAAGGTAGTTGGAAGGGTGGGGTGCCGGTCCTCTCCGGGGTGAATGTGACCCTTCGAAAAGGGGAATTGGTTTGTTTGATCGGTCCCAACGGTACCGGTAAATCCACCCTTCTCAGAACCCTGGCTGGCGTTCATCCGCCTCTGGCAGGTCAGGTCTTTCTTCAGGGAAAGGACCTTGGGGGGATGGGGCCCCCTGAAGTTGCCAAAAGTGTGAGTATCGTGTTGACCGAGCGGGTCGGTGGTGCTGGCTTGACGGTCTACGATATCGTTGCCATGGGGCGTTATCCCTACACGGATCGGTGGGGTCTTCTTTCGGATATGGACCGGGAATTCGTTGAAAAGGCCCTGGAAAGGGTCGGTATGGGTGCATTGGCCCACCGGCAGCTCCATGAAGTGAGTGATGGGGAGCGTCAGAAAGCGATGATCGCAAAAGCATTGGCCCAGGACACGCCCTTTATGTTCCTCGATGAGCCGACCGCCCACCTCGACCTGCCCAACCGGGTCGCTTTGCTGGCCCTGCTCAGGAAACTATCCGCGGATACCGGGAAGAGCATCCTCGTTGCTACGCACGAACTCGATCTGGCCCTGCAAGTGGCGGATAGTCTGTGGCTGATCGGTGAAGAGGGCCATATTCATACGGGATTGGCTGAAGAGATGGTCCTTCAGGGACATTTGCAACACTTGTTCGAAGGGGAAGGGGTCTCTTTTGACCCCTCATCCGGAACCTTCAGGATGCTTTACCAGGAAGGGACCAAAAAGGTCGGAGTAAAAGGGGGTGGGTGGATCGGGGAATGGACTGGGCGTTTCCTCCGGAAAAATGGATACACCCTGGTGGAGGATGAGTCGGGGATGGCCCTCGTTGAGGTCGATCAAGCGGGACCGGCCTGGGTGGTCGTAAAGAACGGAGAACGCATTCCAGCGAAAGGCCTCATGGAAGTATTGGAGGCCCTTGAGCCTCGGGTCTAGCCTCTAATGTATGTCCCTTTTGGCTTTCCGTTAAAAACTGAACGCGCCCGGGATAACCCCGACTTTAAAGGTATCTTTTGGAGCGCCCGAAGGGTCGTATCGATAGACCCTTCCTGGTTGAACGAAGTCCATGGCATCACTTACATAGATATGCTCGTTCACGGGGTCCACACCGAGCCCGTAGAAATTGGCTCCATTGGGCTCGATAAAAGGGGAAGCAGGCAAGGATGAGGCCTTCTGTCCCATCCTGAACACCCCATCGTTCAGATAATACAGAACTGCCCGTTCCGGCCCGGTGGTCAGTTCGGAAGGGGACTGACTGCTATCCGAAAATACCAGGGTCTTTTCAACCGTCTCCTTTTGCGGGGATATAGTGTGAATGGCCGGGGCTTCTTCACCATTCGTCCCACCGGAGCACAATACATGAATGCGGTCATCGCGGTCCTGGACCATACTGGTCGGTTCTTTGGTCACCGGAATGGTATCGGTGATCCGGTCGCTTCCCGGGTCGATGACGAGGACTTCGTTGCGGTCCACACTACAAACAAAGACCTTGTCGTTCACCTTTAAAAGGTCTTCGGTCCATCCCTGGACCCCAATGGTGCCGGTCTTTTGGTGTTCAGTAAGGTCGATAACATGGATCGCATCCGCTGAAAAGTCGGTCACATAAGCTTTCTTTTCGTTGATACCAAGGAAATAGCGCGGGGAAGACAGGTCTTCGATAACGGTTATCCGCTCCAGACTGGAAGGGGAGAGGACTTCTATTTTAGAGGAATTGTTCACCACCAAATAGCGATTTCCATTAAAGGTCGTCATGGATTGAGCCACATCACCAAGGGGTCGCTCGTTCGAGCATTTAAAGACCTTGTGGGAGACCTTGCCGGTTTTTCTTTGATAAAAGGTGAGGGATGCATTGCCGCTTTGAAAGTTCCCTTCATTGATGATGAATACACCGTTTCCCGTGGTATCAAAGCATTCCGAGTGAGATTGCGGACCGATCTTCTCCTTTTTGCAAGCTGATAAAACACCGATCAGAAGAATGAGGAGGAGTGGGGAAGAAAAAAGGGCAGGGGCCTTCCTTCCCATTTCGGCGGGCTTCCTCTTCTGAGATCGTGAGGGCAGTGCCTTCTTTTTCGTCATTTTCCGCATGGGGTCCATTTTACAGCAAGGTCGGTCTATTCTTTAAAGCGCCATTTCAGGCCGACCTCGTAGTGTCTCCCGGGCAAGGGGCGCCATGCCACTGCCTGGTAATCGACGTCGAATAGGTTCTGAACGTCGACGGAAAGTTCGAGCGCTTGGTTTTTGCCGATACCAAATCCTTTGTTCAGATGAAGCGCATTGAGGTGATAGGAAGGCAACCAAGTTGAATTGTCCGTGGTAATGTAGCGTCTTTCTGTGTAATTCCATTTATAGACGAGTTCATAACCGCTCCATGCCAAATGGCCCACGAACTTCCACCGATGCTTTGGAACGTAGATCAGCTGGTCCCCTTCAGGGATGCTGGTGTTTTCTCCGGTTGTCCGGTTCACGGAACGATTCAGGTGATAAGCCCCTGTGAGCTTAATGTCCAATGTCTCGTATTCGTAGTAGAGTTCGGTCGATGCTTCGATCCCTTTGGATACCACGTCCCTGAGGTTTCCTGGTGTCCATAATCCTGAATTGTTAGGGGCCCATTGGATCCAATTGGTGACTTCAGAAGAAAACGCGGTGATCTCTCCTTCGGCCCGGAATGGAGTCTTTTCGACCCCCTTTTCATAGGCGATGCCAGCCTCGTAGCTCCATCCCTTTTCAGGCAGGAGTTCAGGATTGCCCCCGGGTTCCCAGTAAAGGTCGTTCATGTCGGGTTTCCGATACATTCTTGACGCATTTCCCTTGATCCGTAGCCACTGCATTGGAGGAAGTTGGAGTTCGAACCCGGCCGCGGGTTGGAAAGGGGACCAATCCTTTCCGATCCGCTCCTCCCGAAGGGTCACGTTCCACTGGAGAAACTGCCCGGTCCGGCGGTCCACCCTGATCATTGCGGCAGATGTTCCTCGTCTTCGAGCGGACTCGAATCCGTCTGACCGGGCCCAGGCCAACTCATGGGATAGAAGGGACTTTACGATGGTGCGCTCGTCGGGATACCAGGATATCCTGAAGCGGTTGTGCCAATTCCGGGTAAGGGTTATGGACCGGATATCGGCCTCCGGGTCCCGGTAATCGATCCGGTCCCTGAGAAAAGCGCTTTTCAGGGAAAAATGCCCATTCCGGAACCGGTGTTCCCATTCAGCCAGCCCCCGGATCTTGTTGTCATGCTGTTCCTGTTCACTTGTTCCCGTGAGCAAGGTTGCCGGGATCTGCTTTTCGTTGTTGAGGAACCATCCCTTTATCGCGATCCGGTCCTGGTCTCCCGGCGCGTAATAGAGCTCCTGAAGCAGGCCGTATTGAGCGTAAGCCGCATTCTTTCGGGTCCGTTCCGGGGTCCCGGGGATGGCGATGTGTTTGAAGGGGTAATCGTTCTCGGCGCTTTTGTACCATCCCCGCGTTCTGAATTTCCAATCTGCATTTCCGTTTGCGATCCGAAGAAGTCCTTCCTTTTTCCCGAAACTTCCGCCCTTCACCTGGGCTGAGTACCGTTCCAGGGTGTCCGGGTATCGCGATCGCAGCTGTATGCTACCCCCCAGTCCTCCACTGCCATCCACGAGGCTTGCTCCACCGTGATGGACCTCGATCCGGTCACTCACTGATAGCGGGACCAGGGCAAGGTCACTTTGGCCATGGGTTGACGAATTCAGGGGGATCCCGTTCCAGTAGACCTGGGTGTGTTGAGCGCCCGTTCCCCTTATCGAGGGCGTGGCCAATTGTCCTTCACCGTAATCCTTTATGAATACGGGGCCCCGCTCTTCGAGGACCTCGGCGAGGCTTCTACCGCTGTTCCTTTCCAATACGGCAGAATCGAAAACGGTCTTCCGATAAGGAGGTGCCGACGTGATGCGGTTCCCTTCTACCGTGAAGGACGGTAACAAAAGGGAATCCTTTTGGGCTTGTCCCTGAAGTGGGTATAGAAAGAGCAAGAGGAAAGATGTGAGGATAAGCCCGCGGGGAAATGGTTGGGGAAGTGGGTCCTTTTTTGGCGGGCTTGGATCCTTTGCGCCTCCCGGGTTCGCATTAAGGGGCTTTCTTGCTTGTTTATGTGAAGCCGTCCCCGTCATTCGATGATCAACTTGGCATATCGTGTGTGGTCCCCTGCCACAAGTTCCAGGAAGTAGATCCCAGTACCCAAGGGCTCTGTTCGGATCCTTTTAAGGTCATCTTCTTTTTCCAGGTGGACCGAACGGATCCTCGTTCCGCTGATGTCGTATATCTTCACGATACTTTCTCCGATCCTCCCGCATTGGAGGATGAACGGCTCCCCCCTTTGAACGGGGTTGGGATGAACCCGAAGCGCTTTTGAGCGATGTTCTTCCCTTCCGGAAGAGGCCCCGGAATGGATCACACCAACGGCATCGAGATCGAAGCCTCCGGAAGAAAAGACCGTAGGCCAGGGATCATTGACCTTTTTGCCCCTTGAATCACGGGTTGCATAAGGGTCACTGATCGTACCGATCACATCGACCACACGCAAATGCGTGATATGGTCGATGTCCAGTCCCGGTCTTCCTTCCAGTTCTTCCAGGTCGAAAGGGGTCCCGTATTCCGCCCGATACTTTCCGGCCAGGTTGTACAAATTCGTGGCATCGAGTGAATCGAAGGTGCCGACCTGGCTGGACGTATCGGTAAGGGATACCGCTTCGAAGCGGAAGAAATCCTCACCATTGGAACTTACTTCCACAAAAGCGAGTTCCAGGAAGTGATCGTTAAAGCTGTTCTCAAATACCGCAAGGTCCGGTCCGGGTCCATTCCGGATCGCCCCATCAAAGGTCAGGGTCGCCGTACCTCCATCGCCCAGGCTAACCACCCCATTCGCCCGGGCTTTTCCTTTGGCATTCGGAGCTTCTCCACTGGATGCATAACCTTCGCTCGTGTCAGTTATATCCTGGGGGCCCCGTGTTACAGTGCATCCCACGGCCCACCCTGTAAAGACGGAAGAGTCCTTATGGATGGCCGTGGTGCCCGTTTCCCCCGGAGGGGGTCCGTATGGCCCCTGTCCGTGGCTGTTTACAGCCCCGAGAAAAAAGTTTGCCAATAGAAACAAGTATTGGGTGCGGAGTGGGATCATTTCACGACGAAAGGCGCCTTGTAATGCACTTGCTCCTTATGGGTGCGGATCCGAATAAAGTAGTGCCCGGTGCTGAGGGACCCTATGTTCAACGAACGCAGTTCGGTTCCCCTGAAGGTCCCCTTTTTCACTGTTCTTCCGCTGAGGTCATGGATACGGTATGTGCCCTCGACCGCATTCGGGAGCTCTACGAAGATTCGTTCTGAAGCCGGGTTGGGATGAATATTCAGGTCCGCTGTTCTGACCTCCGGACCCTGTAGCTCCGTGCTGCTCTTCTGGTAGAGCGCTATTGCACTGCCCGATATGTCCGTCCCGACCGAATCCAGGACTTCGCCGGCCCCATTGGTGATCACGAGGTTCCCGAAACTGAAAAAATCCGAGTTCTGGAAAAAATAGCGGTTCGTCATGGGGTCGTATGTCGCATCGGTGTAGGGCCTCGTAAATAGTTGCCCGTCCATTTCATTGGTCGCCAGATCGTAAATATTTACGGGTGAACCGAGGTCCGCAAAAAGCGAATCATTACGGACCATGAAGCCTGCCGTGGCACCGGTTTGGTTCGTGTCGGTCTGGTAGCTCCCTGCGGCTGGGTCCAATACAGTGACACCGGCATATAATAGCTCAAAAGTGTTGGGGTCGAACTTTTCGCTCAGTCCGATGATGGCATTACCCGTGTTGTGCAACTCGCTGATCCCATTGGAGAGGGTGTCCATGGCCCATTTCGTGTCAAAGGAAGGGCTTGAACCAGTGAGATCGAAAGCCGCTATGTGCCCGGTATCGTTCCGGGTATAGGAAACAAAGGCCCGGTCGTTCATGATCGTCAGGCCGGATGCAGCACTGGGAATTTCCGTGCTGGAAAAGACCGGTCCCTGGCTTAAGTTCCCTTTTTCGTAGGCCTGGAAGAAGGCGCCATTCGCACCGAATCCCCGTGTCACCAAGAGCCACTCCTTGTACAGGGCCATGTTCTGCAGGCCGGCTATGGAGTCGATGCTATCAACCCTGCCAAAGCCTGGACGGCTATACCGATACAGGATATCGGGCCCCTCGGAGTTGTCGTTCGCCCTCCCGATGTGGGCATAAGCGTTCGTGTCATCCACCAGAACGGCGTTCGAGAAATCGCCCAGGACCGAGTCCTCGATCCTTTTGGTCCCGGAGGAAGGGGCGTAGCTATAGACGCGCACCATGTTGCTATCGCCCTGGAAATCCCCCCCTGTTGTAAAAAAAGCACGGGTCTGGGCATGAAGCGAGTGCATGGAGAAAAAAGTAAGCAAAAAACAGCCAAGGGCTGTGCTGATCGTGGGTTTGATGTGTACCATTATACAAAGCTTTGGAATGAAACATTCGGTTCGTTCCTAAAGCTTTGGGAGAAAGAGACAAGGAAGTAGATGGAAACGATGTGGGATCGCATCTAAGACCTTCCGCTTTTATCCCGAAAGCTTAGGCTTTGTTGCTGGCAGGTCTTCTGACTCACCCCCTATTCTTTGGCGTCTTCCCATCTCTCGCTCGGAGAGAAAGTGACCGAGGGCCCAAAGAACGTAGAGGTTCACAGCTGCGGGAACAGTTCCGGAATCCCTGAATATCAGGTCACCGGATTCCCTTTTCACCTCCTTGACCGAGATCGTCAAGGAAGAACCAACAACGTGGCGCGAATATATAAATGTGGAGAGGTTTTGAACAGAAAATAAGGTCTTCCCGGTTTTTACAAGGATGCCGTAAGCGGGGGCGATCCCGGGGAATCCTTTAATAACAGATAATATAGGTCAATGCATCGGGCAGGAGAAAATCCATAAATTTACGTATCGAGCCGGTATCGATCGGCGCTGTTTGAAAGCCTTTCTATCATGGGCCAGGCCCCTAAAAAGAACGAGCTCAAGGGTTTGCCCGCCTTCCGGAAAAGGGATGGGGAGCGGGTGAAGGACCTCGTCGAGTACGTGCGCTCCTGGCTCGATGCGCATCCCATAAGCGAAGTTCACGTTGGGTGCGATTCCAACCTTCTGAACGGGAAGATCAAATACTCCACGGTCATTTGCCTGCGGGAGATCGGGAAGGGGGTGCACGAGATCCATCGCAATGACTATGAGACGGGATACGGTGACAACACGCACCGGCTCTGGAAAGAGGTCGAACGGGCGATCGAGACCGCCGAGCGTCTACGTGAGTTCGGTCAGATCACCGTCCATGTCGACCTCAACAGCAATCCCCACTATCCCTCTCATCGGCTTTACCATGCCAGCATCGGTCTGATCAAGGGCATGGGTTTTTACGCCCTGGGCAAGCCCGATGCCTGGGCGGCTACTTGTGGGGCGAATCGGCATTGTCAGTGATCGGTGGGTGGGGCAGGTGGGAAAGGGAGGGGAAGGTCAAGTAAGACCGATCATGCCTGATTCTCCAAAAGGGCACTTTTGCCCCGTTCTTCCCTCTCTCCGTACGCAATACCACCCCACCTTACAGGTCTTTCCGAAGTCCTTTCAGGAATTCGGTCTTTCCTCTCGACCGTTCCGCCGCTTCGAGGTCGATATCCGCGATAAGGCACTCTTTCCCGGTACCGGCTTCTTTGATGAGTTCCCCGTCCGGACCTACGATCAGGGAATTTCCGCAGAAATCCATGGCGTCCTCCCGGCCGGTCCGGTTACACAGGGCGATGAAGAGTCCGTTCTGAAAAGCGGCGATGCGCATTTCCCACACGAAAAGCTCCATTGGTTCATCCTTTAGCATCGCCGTGGGGACCACCACCAGGTCCGCTCCCTGCAAGGCACAAGACCGGAAACTTTCGGGGAAATGGCGGTCGTAGCAGATCACGATACCGATCCTGCCCAGTCCCGTGTCGTAGGTCTTGAAGCCCTCCTGAAAATACTCGTAATGGTCCTGTTCCCGGAAGTAAGGGATGTCGGATATATGGAGCATCCCCGAGATCCCTTTGACGGAGCCGTCCCGCTCGATCATGGGCGATGCGTCGAGGTTCTGCTCATTCATCCGGAGGTAAAGGTTCGGCACGCAAAGGACCCCCAATTCTTGGCATTTGTTGCAAATGGCCTGCAGTTCCCGGCCGTTCGGATCCATCAGGAATTCCAGTGGGGCTTTTTCGCGGTATTGAGGGAAGAAGGGCGTTAATTGGATCTCAGGGAAGCCGATGAGCTGGGCTCCCCGATCCGCAGCTTCTTCCATGAAGGCAAGGGCATTCCGGAGGTTCTCTTCCACTTCCCCCTTCATGCCCATTTGGGCGATCGCGATACGGTGCTTCATCGCTGCGTAATAGCTCTTAAGAAAAATGTGCAACCCAGTGCGTAGACGAGGGTCAGGAAAACGTTCAACAGGAGGGTCACGGTCGCGATCTTAAAGGGGGTAAAGGCTTTTTGGATGGCTTGCTCGTTCCTTCGTTCCCGATCTGCGTTCATGGGGCTTTCCTTCCGGGCATCCTTTGCTTGTTGTTCCATCAGTCGTTCGTTCCGCTCCTCGATAAAATCGGGGGCTACGACGGTCAGGAAAAAGTAAAGGACGATGGGGCTGAAAAGGGCGAAGTAGCCCCCGGGGCGGGCGGCTGTTCTAACATCCGTAAAAAAGCCGCGACGATCCCTGGATGACCGCTTTTTTCGACTTTCGTAGAGCCCCAGGGATACGGTGGGTAAAAGCAGGACCGGACACCCCAACAGGATCGCGAGTCCTCCCGTCAGTTGGTGCTGGGTACCGCTTGCAAAGACCACAGCAAGGACCCCTGCCCATATTCCCGTGAACAAGAGACCGTATTTCAGGGCAATGCTCATGTTCCGGGAATAGGCCGGAGCAACGGATCCCCAAAAGGGATCAGCTGTTCATGGAGATCAGGAACTCCTCGTTGTTCTTGGTGGCCTCGAGCTTTTCCTTGAGGAACTCCATGGATTCCAGCGGGGTCATTTCGGCAAGGTGCTTGCGCAGCAGCCAGACCCGTTGAAGGCTGTCCTTGTCCATGAGCAGGTCCTCTCTTCTCGTGCCGGACGCATTGAGATCGATCGCCGGGAAAATGCGGCGATTCGCGATCCGACGGTCCAGTTGAAGTTCCATGTTGCCCGTGCCCTTGAACTCTTCAAAGATCACCTCGTCCATCTTGGAGCCCGTCTCCGTGAGGGCTGTGGCAAGGATGGTGAGCGATCCCCCTTTCTCGATATTCCGGGCGGCTCCGAAGAATTGTTTGGGCTTGTGGAGTGCGTTGGCATCCACACCACCGGAAAGGACTTTCCCGGATGCCGGGGATACCGTGTTGTAAGCACGGGCCAGTCTTGTGATGGAGTCCAGCAGGATCACCACATCGTGGCCGCATTCCACCATGCGGCGCGCTTTGTTGAGGACGATGTTGGCGATCTTGACGTGTCTTTCCGCCGGTTCGTCGAAGGTCGAGGAGACCACCTCGGCCTTCACGTTCCGGGTCATATCCGTGACCTCTTCCGGCCGCTCATCGATCAGGAGGATCAGGAGGTAGGTCTCGGGATGATTGGCGGCAATGGCATTGGCCACGTCCTTGAGAAGGCTCGTTTTTCCGGTCTTGGGTTGGGAAACGATCATCCCCCTTTGTCCTTTTCCGATCGGCGAGAAAAGGTCCATCAAGCGTGTGGACGTCGGGGTCTTGTCGTGCCCTGTTATCTGGAATTTTTCTTCCGGGAAAAGGGGCGTAAGGTGATCGAAAGGCACCCGGTCCCTGACGAACTCGGGCTCACGGCCATTGATGGATTCCACCTTGATCAGGGGGAAATACTTTTCTCCATCCTTGGGGGGTCTGATGCTTCCCCGGACGGTGTCTCCCGTCTTCAACCCGAAGAGCTTGATCTGGGATTGGGATACGTAAATGTCATCCGGCGAGCTCATGTAGTTGTAATCGGATGAGCGCAGGAATCCGTATCCGTCAGGCATGGTCTCGAGCACCCCTTCATTGGAAATGATCCCTTCGAAGGAGTAGGTCTGGGCCGGGTTCTGGGCCTTTTCTTTGTCCTTCTTGCCTTTGTCCTCGGTTTCTTTTCTTTCCTCCCGGGCCGGCGCCTCGGAGCCTTTGTCCGTTTTCATCTCCGCTTTTTGGTCCTCCCCTTTGGCTTCTTTGTGCGGGGGTCTTGTGTCTTCCTTTTCCGGACTACCGGTGTTTTGTTTTCTTCTTTCCATTTTTCTTCGTTCGATGTCATCTATGGGTGACGATTTACCGGTAGCATTTTCACTGGCTTCAGTTTTTTCCGATACCGGTGACTCGGTCTTTTTCTCTTCGCCTTTGCGCTGCTTGTTTCCGTCCCCCTTAGCAGGTTCGGGTTGGTCCCGAGTGAATTTCTGGGCCTTCTCTTTTTCCTCTTTCGGCCCCTTTTTGTTGTCGGAAGGGGGATTCACGGCCTGTTCATCGAGGATCTTGTAGATCAGGTCCTGTTTTTTCATCGAGTCAGGCCGCTTAATATCCAGTTCCTTGGCGATATCACGCAACTCAGAAACCTTCTTGTTGGTCAGCTCGATAATATCGTACATGTAACTATGGAATTGTTGGGTTCAAGCTCGTGTTGTCAGCAAGCTGGAATCTCGTCTTTAAAGATTTGGCGATCTTTGAGAATGGGAACTTTCGGGCCTACACGATCGGCAGTCACCCGCGTGGAGTAAAATCTGTTGCAATTATACGAATTATCGCGCTGATGAAAAGAGGCTGGAGAAAATTTTTTCAACGATCCCAGCCCGAAAGAGGGCCTGTCTTTCTCCGGGGTCCTTGTCTGTAAGCGGGAATTGTTGCGCTTTTTTTCGTTTCGAGCTCGTTTGAAAAGGTATAGACGGCGAATTTCAGTTCCTGGAGGAGGGAGAATACCATGTTCAGAGGCTCATCAACTCCTTAAATCGTGCAGCCTGGCGTCTGGAGATCTCCACCTCCTCTCCTCCTTTCATCCGGACCAAAAGGCGTCCATTGAACCAATTTTCAATGGAATCGACCCATTTGAGGTTGATGATGGACTTTCTGCTCGCCCGGAAAAAACTTTTGGGGTCCAGGCGCTTCTCCAGGTCGTTCAGGGATTTCAAGACAAGCGGCTTTTCATCCCGGAAACGAACCCGTACGTAATTGCCTTCGGATTCGAAGAGCCGGATCTCGGAGAGGGGCACGAACCAGCATTGATCCCGGTCCTTCAAGAAGATCCGGTCCTCATCCCGGAGTTTCTCGTCCTCGTTCTGAACGGAGACGGGGGAGCTTTCAAGGGTTTCTCCCTGTTTTTCTCTGACCCGGTCCAGAGACTCTCGCAAACGGTCGCGCTCAACGGGTTTTAAGAGGTAGTCCAGAGCATTTACTTGGAAAGCCCGAATGGCATATTCATCGTGGGCTGTTACGAATATGACCGCCGGTAGTTTCGTGGTCAAGGATTCAAGTACTTCAAAACCGTTCTTGCCGGGCATTTGGATGTCGAGAAGCACCAGATCGGGTTTCTCTTCATCGATCGTGCGGATGGCTTCATCCGGATCGGCACATTCGCCGATCACTTCGATATCGGAATGTTCTTCCAGGAGGTCCCGGATCTCTTTACGGGCCAGTCTTTCGTCGTCAACGATAAGGGTTCTCATGGGCCAGCGGGTTCTTTTGGAATATCGATCACGGTCCGCACCTGCCCGTTCTCTTCCTCCATATCGAAACGACCCTGCTCGCCGTAAAGAAGTTCGATCCGCTTGCGCGTATTGGCGAGACCGATCCCGTTCTTTACGGAAGCCCCGTTGCGGGGAAGAGTGCCTGAGTTCAGGACCTCGATCCGCAACAGTCCTGCGTCCCCTTTTCCTTTAATGGTCAATTCGCCACCTTTTGGGAGGCCGGCGATCCCGTGTTTGATTGCGTTCTCAACGATCGTCTGGAGCATGAGGGGCGGTACTTGATGACCAAGGGTCTCTTCATCGATATCGAAGTTTACCTGGAGCCTTTCTTCGAGCCGGATCCGCTCGAGCTCGATGTAGGTCCGGACCATATCGAGTTCCTCCCCGAAGGGGATCAGTTTTTTCTTGCCGGAGTGAAGGGCGTTCCTCAGGATCCTCGAAAGCTGGGTGATCGCTTCTTTTGCTTTGGCCGGGTCCTCGTCGATCAGGCCCCGGATGCTGTTCAGGGAGTTGAACATGAAATGGGGATTGAGCTGGGACTTGAGGTTGTTCAATTCCACTTCGTTCCGGGATGCTTCCCACTGCAGATTCTCCATCTCCTGTTGGCGGGATCGCTCAAAGAAGTGATAGGAAAAGTACAGGAGCCCCCAGAGCAGGATCACCAGGGACCAGTTCAGAATCAACTGGAGGCTTTTGAGAAATGGTGCACTGAGAATGGGGTCCACGTAGGGGAAGAAGAGGTCCAGCACGGCTCCGTGTATCAGAAAGAACAAGACCCCCCAGATCAATGCCGCAATGGGGAGTCGGGGCACGATGGAGCGGATGTCGAGTTTGAGCCAGTCCCATTTGATGATGATCCACCGAAAAGCGTGGCTGATGCCGAGCCCGACAAAGAAAACGGCCCCCAGTGTGGGAATCAGGCCTGCATCGAACTCCCCGGCGAGCTTGTTCATGATCGCCGAAAGAAGCACATAGGTGCCCCAGCCAATGAGATTGGCGGACCAGTATATGAATCGTTTTTTCCGGGATGAAAGCTGGACCAATCGGCGCTTTTTCTGTAAATTTAGGGATCTTGGAGGGAATCGCTACGGCCCATTGATGAATGGTGTACCCTGTTGTTTGAATGGCGTCCAATGACTTATCCGCTTTCTTCTGATCTGTTCCCCGTTGTCCCCTTTATCCGGTGGATGCTTCTTGTTGTATGAACTTGCTCGCGCATATCTATCTCTCCGGGGATGACCGACTGCTTTTGCTGGGGAATTTCATCGGGGATGCGGTGAAAGGAAAAGCTTACGAGAACTATCCCCCCGGTATTCGCAAAGGGATCCTGGCGCATCGCTTCATCGATTCCTTCACCGACGACCATCCGCTCGGGAAAGAGGCCCGGGTTTTGATCCGCCCTTTTGCCGGAAAATTCGCACCCGTGGTCCTGGACTTGCTATATGACCATTTCCTGGCCAGGGAATGGGCGCGTTTCCACTTCTTACCCCTGGACCAATATGCCCTGCAGGTATACCAAATTCTCGGGGAATATAGTGATTGGATGCCGCAGCGGATCCAGAAAATGTACCGCTACATGAGCCGGGAGGATTGGCTAACGGGATATGCCACAAAGGAAGGTATACAACGCGCCATGCGGGGGCTTTCCAAACGGTCCGAGTACCCCTTTGATCCGGTCCAGAGCCTCGCGGTCCTGAATGATCACGAAAAAGAACTCCACGAAATCTTTCTTCGTTTCTTCCCGCTGATGGAGAAGAAACTGGTGGAATGGAAAAGAGCGGTGGAAGACTCGTAGGCGGCTGTTTTTAGGGGGGTTGCTTTAAAGGAAAGATGGGACGGTGACCTTTATCTGCACAGTGTGCTTTGCGTAGCCGCTTCAATCGCTTTGTCTAAAGATATATGACACCAACTCATCGAAGGGTTTCGGGTCGTTCTTCATGCTGTCCGAATGGATGTGGGCCATCATTTTGATGTAATTCGGCTGCTCATTGATCAGGTTGTGCTCCAGTAGGATATTCCCGTATATCTGGTCCGTGACATTCCCGACCTCCTTGTTCACGGGAGGTTTGAGAAAATGGGTCTCGACCGTTTCGATCCGGTCACTGAGGTCCCGGATCTCCCGGTCGGTGTTGTAATGTTTGTAGCCAAGCTCGAGCACGCGGTCTTTCATGAGCTCAAAGAGGAAGTGGAATTCTTCCGGGTCGATCCCTTCTTTGTAAGGGAAATAAAGCCCATTGGAGTAAGGGGTTCGGTGTTGATACATGCTCAGCCAGGCCTGTCGTCCCATGGAAGATTCCTGAAAGGCTGTCTGCAGGGAGCTCATGATGACCTTGTAAGAGCGTTCCCGGCACCATTCATGGTAGCGTTCCATGAAGCGTTCCCGTCGTTTCTCGATCTCTTCCTGGATAAAGGGGACATCGACTTGTTTTGGGGCAGCCTTTTGACCGCTCGAGGAGAATAGATTTTGTTTGAGCCATTCAAAGAAGTTCATGGGGCGTTTGATTGGAAGGGATGGCCCTTGTTCATTGGAGTATTGAGATGGACAGCAGGGTTCGCGGGATCCTTAATTCTTCACCATTAATTTTCGGGCACGCTGCCCTTTTTGGGTTTCCAGGATCACCGTGTAGGATCCTGGGGCAAGGTTCCGGGCATCGAGGAAGAACTTGGATTCCCCGGCCTCGATGGTCCCTTCGTGGATGGTCCGGACGACCTTGCCCAACATATCGTACACCCGGATGCTCCCCTGTACGGGTCTGTCGTTCGTTACGGGAATAGCCGTAATGGCTTTCGCGGGATTGGGGTAAATGGCCTTGAGGGTGAGTGAAGGGGGTGTATCTGTTTCGGGTACCGTGGTCGGTCCGGTCACTTTGAAGTCCCAATAACCTTCCGGAGCCGGCATGGGTCGTGTAATGGTGTGCCCATTCTGGGCCTCGGCCCGGATGTAGTAAAAGATCTCTGTTCCGGCCGCCTGACCGGGTATGTCGGCCGTCCAGATAGAGTCTGACGGGCCGGTCCGGTTCATGGACGTAGACTGGTAGCCCGAGCTGGTATCGGTCGTATAATGCAAAGTGGCATTCGCGATCCCGTCACGGTGGCGGATCAGGGCCTCCACCGGATAGGGGTCGTTCGAGCTCGTGTTGTCCAGGGGTTGATGGGAGATCAGCAAGGGGTCCTCGACGCCGATCGACCGGGTGATGCAGTGCAGGGCCCCCGTGGCCTCGATGATGTTATTGCAATCGATGCCCCGGACCTTGTAGCCGGGCATGGCCTCCCGGTAGATCCGGAAAGCGGTGGTGTCGAATTTCTCCTCATAGGCCGGCACCAGGACGGTGTTGTTGACGATCACGCTGTTCGTATAGGTGCGGTAATCCGCCCCCCAATAGGTTCCGTCCGGATAATCCCCGTTCTCGGGCGGCATGGGGATCCTGACGACCTCGAAGTCGTCCCCGAAAACGGATTTGAAATTGCTGAGGACATAGTCCAGGTTCGCTTCGATCTGGGGGCCATCGGCGACCCCATCAGGATATTCCCCGACGAGGAGGGTCTCTTCATCCAGGACTTTCCAGTGCATGTCGATGTGGTGAATGACGTCGTAGGGGAGCGTGTCCATCTTGATGAAGCGATCGATCCCCATGAAAGCGTTCATCATGGAATCGATCTCGCCCTCGGTCTTTTCACTGACCCCGTAGTCATTGCCGGCCTTGTTCTCCTCGAGGATAAGCTTGGACGCAAAGGCCGTGCCCCGTCCATCGTGCTGGAAATTCCCGCCGGGATGGGCCAGGTCGTAGGGTGCCTGGGTCATGCTGTAGAGCGGCACATCGAGATGCTCGGCGATCTCGCCGGGGATCGTGTCGTCCGCAGGTCGCGGGCGGTTGTAGACCCAATCCAGCAACATGAGGGAGTCCACCCCGTTGCGGTAGACCGTGTTCGGTCCGTAATCCCGCATCCAAACGCTGTCATAGGGCCGTTCCAGAAAGATCACGTTGTCGGTCCCGATCCCTTCATTGGAGAGGGTGGACTTCACCTGGGCCGAATCCGAGCAGATGATCATAACATTGCTTTCCTGCACGGAATAGCGCACGATCTCAGTGAGGACGTCCTCGTAATTCGCCCAGGTGATCACCAGGGCCTGGAGCTCTTCCCACTCAGCCATGGGCCTTACGGGAAAGTCAGGAGGTTGGGTGATCCCGCGGGGGGATTGGCCAAAGGGATTGATCTCTCCCGGGATCCTTGCCTTTTCCCCGGGTGTCATCTCGTGGGGGAGCGGCTCCCGGTCTTCCTGAGCTTCGGTCTCCAGAGCCCCCAGCATCGATATCAGCACGATGAATAAAAAAGTGGTCTTTGTAGGTCCCATGAACGGAACGATTTTCTTTTGATAAAGGTAGAAGATCTCGTCCGGCTTTGCTTATCTTCATGCCCTTCGACGGCGTATCCATGGAAAAGGAGGCCCACCGGACATACGATCTGCGCGTGATCGAAACGGGGGACGGTTCGCGCTCCCTTGAGGCCCTCGGGTTGAATGAGACCTACCATTCCCGCAATGGGGCTTATCAGGAATCGATGCACGTGTTCATCCGGAATGGTTTGCGTTGGGCTTCCCGCAAGTGGCCGGATCGTACGATCAAGGTGCTGGAGGTGGGGTTCGGTACCGGGATGAACGCTTTTCTGAGTTATCTGGAGACCCTGGGGGAAAAGGTCCGGGTCGAATACACGGCCCTGGAGCCTCATCCCCTGCCTTTCGACGTACGGGTTGAATTGGGTGTGCCTCATCGGGTCGGGGGAACGGGCCACGAAGTGGTCTTTGAACGGCTCCATGCCTTGCCCGACACTGAGCTCGCTGAGATCCACCCCGGCTTCACTTTCCGCCGCTTCGCGGAAAGGGTCCAGGACATCGAGCGGGTCGGGCGTTCGGGTTCCCCGTTCCATATCATCTTTTACGATGCCTTCGCACCGGGTGCACAGGAGGATATGTGGGAGCCCCGGATCTTCCGGGAGCTTTTCCACCAAATGGTGGAAGGGGGAGCGCTCGTTACGTATTGTGCCCAGGGAGGCTTCCGGCGAGGGTTGAAAGAAACAGGGTGGACCGTCCAGGAACTCCCTGGTCCGCCAGGTAAACGCGAAATGACAAGAGCCATAGTTTCATGAGGATCGAGCATTTCAATCTAAGGGTATACGGCATCCTCGTCCGGAACGAGGCCGTTCTATTGGTGGATGAGATCATCCAGGACGATGTTTATACAAAATTCCCCGGTGGTGGTCTGGAGTACGGAGAGGGGCCGGTCGACTGTCTGCACAGGGAGGCCTTGGAAGAACTCGGCCAGGAGGTGGAGATCATCGATCATTTCTACACCACCGATTTTTTCCAGCAGTCCGCTTTTAAAAAGAACGATCAGGTGATCAGCATCTATTACCGCATGGCTTTGGAACAACCCCCTGCTTTCGAGGCTTTCCCGGAGCGTTTGTCGAAGGAGGACCTCCTGGAACGGGAGGAACAACTGGCCTTCCGTTGGAAGCCCCTGGCCGACCTTTCCGTGGAGGATGTGAACTTCCGGATCGATCGGGTTGCTGTGGAGCGTTTGTTGGAGGAGGAGAGGTAGGGGATTGTGATCGGGAATCGGTGAATGGTCATGGTCGTGAAGCTTGGCGCTTAGAGCTTTGATGCTGCAGGTGGTCAGTGTGAGGGGCCTGCCTTTTGCCCAACCCCCATCCCCCATCCCCAATCCCCTAAAGCACGATCAAGAGGACCCCGCCGAACATGATCAGGGCGCCGGTCACCCGCTCTTGGAACTTTTCCTCTTTGAAGAGGAGTTTTCCCCAGATCACGCTGAGAACCGTGCTGACCCGCTTGATCGCGATCACGTAGACCACCAGGGTGTAATGGAGGGCGGTCATCTGGCAGATCAGGGAGATGGCACTGGTGAGACCGATGGGCAGGAGGGTCTTGAAATGGGTCCCGAGCTCCTTGCTCCTGCCCGGGGCTTTCCAAGCCACGATCGGCCACATGAAGAGGGTGATGAAAATGTTCGTGGCCAGCACCCAGTAAAAAGGGGAGGAGTTGTTGATCCCGATCTTGTCGAAGTTCGCGGCGATGCTCCAGATCAGGGCTACCAGGAGCATGAGCCGAGGGCCCTTGTCGTTCGCCATGGCCTTGAACGGGGCGAGGATCCCGCCTTTCTCCCGGTTGAGGTGGAGGATGAAGGAGCCCGCGACGATCAAAAGGGTGCCGATCAGGCCCTGTAGGTCCGGGAACTCCCCGACGATGATCGGGGAGGTGATCAAGAGAAAGGCCGGGGAGAAGGAGACCATGGGCACGGTCACAGAAAGGTCCGATTCTTTAATGGCTTGCATATAGAGGATCGTGGTAAAGATATTGAGCACACCACCCGCGATCAAGGCGTACCAGAATTTGGGATCGAGGCTTGGCACCTCCAGGAAGAAGAGGACCGGGAGAAGGAAAGGGATGGAGACGGCCCTTTGGGACCAGGATACGATGTAGAGGTTCACCCGGGCGAGCCCCCATTTGCTGAACACGTCGGTAAGGGAGCGGAAAAAAGCGGTCAGGAATGCCAGGACCGGCCAAAGCATGGGCACAAATAAAAGGGTCTTCGAGCTTTCCGGATCATTTGCGTACTTTGGCGCTTATTTAAGGTGCCTATGGCCTCCCGGGAAAAGGAAAAGTTCATCCTGATCCTCACGGTCTTCGTGGCGGGTCTTTGTTCGATCGTTTACGAACTCCTGATCAGTACCGCCTCTTCCTATTTTCTCGGGGATAGTGTCAAGCATTTTTCCCTGACGATCGGGATCTACCTGGCGTCCATGGGGATCGGTTCCTTCCTTTCTCGAAAGGTCCACAGCCGTGTGATGGAGCGTTTTATCGGGATCGAGTTGCTCCTGGGGCTTGTAGGGGGCTTGAGCGTGCCTTTCCTCTATTTCGTCTTCGCTTTTCTGACCTGGTATTCGTTCTTTATGGTCGCGGTGATCGTGCTGATCGGCGTCCTGACCGGTTTCGAGATCCCCTTGCTCACCCGCATCATGGAGAAGTACTACACCCTGAAGGTGAACCTCTCCAATGTGCTCACGCTCGATTCCCTGGGTGCCCTTGTCGCCACCCTTTTGTTCCCCTTTCTCTTGTTGCCTTTTCTGGGGACTTTCCAGACCTCCCTCGTCTTCGGGCTCATCAATACGGGCTTGGGTTTCCTCAACATCTACGCCTTTCGGGATCAACTATCGGGGGCCGTCCGAAAACGCTCCATCGCCATAGCATCTGGGGTGGCCCTGCTCCTCATCGGGGGCGTTTTCTTTTCGGAGCATTTGCTCAGTTCCTGGAGCAATGCCCTTTACGAGGACCGTGTCGTGTACACCGAGCAGACCCCGTACCAGCGGATCGTGCTGACCAAGTACAAGGACGACATCCGGATGTTCCTCAATGGTAACCTTCAGTTCTCCTCGAGGGATGAATACCGCTACCACGAGGCCCTTGTACATGTTCCCCTTCAACAGGCTGAGCAAAAGGAGGAAGTGCTGGTGTTGGGGGGAGGGGATGGACTCGTGAGCCGCGAATTGCTCAAATACGGGGGGATCGATTCGATCACCGTGGTCGATATGGACCCCAACGTTTTCGAACTGGCCCGGGAGAATCCCTATCTGACCGATCTCAACGAGGGAAGCCTGGACCATCCGAGGGTACGGACCGTAGCAGGGGATGCATTTCGGTACCTCAAGGAGCATCCAAAACGCTACGACCTGATCCTCGCGGACCTTCCCGACCCGAACGATCCGGGCCTCGCCCGCCTTTACAGCAAGGAATTCTATCAGTTGCTTCGTTCCCGATTAAAGGAACACGGGATCTTTGTCACCCAGGCGACCAGCCCTTACTACGCCAAAAAAGCGTTCTGGTGTATCGAAAAAACCGTGCGAACGGCAGGGTTCGAGGCGGTCGAGCCGTATCACGTTTATATCCCCTCCTTTGGTGATTGGGGCATGCTCATGGCCGGGTCTTCCGAGACCTTTCAAAGGGGACGCAGCGCCGATCTATCCGTGCCGACCCGGTACCTCCATGAAGGGAAGATCCCCGATCTCTTCGTTTTCGGGAAGGACCTTCAAAGGGAGCGTTCCTATACGGCTAGCACCCTGGACCGGCCACTGGTACTGGACCACTACATGGATGGGTGGGTGTATTACTAGCCGGTCCTTTTTTCCTTGAAGAAAAAACAATCGAAAAAGATCAAGGAAGATCGAAAAGCCCGGCGAGAAGCGCTTGTTGCACGAATCCTCCGCCGTGGGAGCGCGCTTCTCTCATCCGTCATCGAACTGCAGCCGCCCCCATCGATCTCACCTGCTCACCTGCCTACTTTCTCACTTTCCCCCACGGATCCCACCACCTCGTGCACCGGGCCCACCCGGACCGGTTCCCCGCACACTGGGTGCCGGTGAGTAATAACTGGGGCCGGAGTAAAAGAACACGGGGCCAGTACGCCATCCGCCGTGGCCGGCGTATCCATACCCTCTGAAACTGAGCATCATCATGAAGAAGTAGAGGATCAGGAGGATGCCGCCTCCGATGAGTATGGTCTTGGATAGTCCGAACATAAAGCGATCGTAAAGTTAACAGATCATAACCCCAATCCCTCTTCGTTCGTTGCCTTTCCCGCAAACATCATGAAGAGAAAGCCCAGGGCCAGGGAGACGAAGCCTGCCACCTTGATGTGGACCGTACTTCCCTGCTGGGTCGAAACGATCAAACGAGCCTTCCGCCCCAGGTGCCTTTTCTTCATGTCCGTCTCCTCGATCATCTTGAGATAATAGGTCCCGGCCTCCGGCACCGTCATGTTCATCGAATACTGCTCCTTGGCCTCCTCCCAGCGGCCGCCGCTGTCGTAACCCGTTTCGTGCCAGAGCTCCTCCCCGAAGCCCGTGATGTATTCCTTGTTCTCGTCGAGGAGATGCACCGAGACGTGGCTCCAGTTGTTGGTGGTAACGTCGTGGTGGACCTCCATTTCGAGCACCTTGCCGGCCTTATCGATCTCGATCGGACCGGCCACGCCCATGTCCACCTTGTAATTCCGCTTCTTGACCTCCACCTCGATATTGCCCTTGGGGAATTTGGTGTCCAAAAGCGTCGACCCGGTGGAAAGGAAGAGGGTCGTGATCAGACATAGCCCCCCGAAACCCAGAAGGAGAAAAGCCAGTTGTTTTTTCGTCTCTGCACTCATGTTCGGTCCTTTCTCAATACTCAGTACGCAGTACTGAGATAGATAACGCTTTGCTCCTTGACAACGATCATATGATGAAGAAAAGAACTGTTGCGAATGATACTGCTATAGCAAATTCCAGCAAACCGGCCCCGAGGTTCTTGTCGTTGCGTATCTCGTGGGTCAGGTCCGCTTTGGAAATGATGACCTTGTCGAAAAAGAAGCGCAGAACGATCAAAAAGAGGAAGATGAAAACGACCTGTCCTCCCATTTTGATCAGGTGCGCTTTCCAGCCGAGGAAATCCCCCGACGTCGCTGCCATGATGATGATCCCGATGGCCACGAGGTTGCCGGCGAAACCCAGGCCGGCCGCCACATTATCCTTTTCGATCTCATCGTGCACGGAGAAGTGGGTCATGGCTTCGTATATCTTGGCAAATATGATCAGCACCAATTGACCGATAAGAAAGAAGGTGACGGCCGTGAGGTAACCGTAGATCTCATCCATGGCCTCCATTTCCGTGTTGATGAATTCCCCGTGCACGGACCCGGCGATGATCAGGGCGGAAGCGATGTAGGACCCGAGCACGACGGCGCCGGTGCCCGCGTTCCGGTCCTCGATGATCTCCTTGCGGTCGGAGAATTGGTGCAGGATGAACTTGTCGTTGATGTTGCGGGAGAGGTTGAGCAAAAGGATCCCCAAAAGGGAATAGGTGCCCACGGAGCTGAGATCCGCCAGGATGCCCCTTGAAGGGCCTATATAGGCGCCGAGGAAGACGATGGTGACCGCGAAGAAATAGCCGGCCACACTCACCGCCAAAGCGGGGTTGTCCTTCTCGGTGAGGTTCGCGTTCACGTCGTAGGGGGTGCTGAACTCCTTGATCCACTTGGCCAGGAGGAAGAGCACGATGAAAAGCAGCAATTGGCTGCCTCCGTGAACGATGGACATCCAGAATTCACTCATCGCTATTGTTGAGTTTCAGTACGCTCACCTGACTGGGCTCAATGGCCACTGAGTAGGTCACATCGTGATCGCCCTTGCCCCATTTTTCCACGCTCAGGAGATGCTCCCCGTCGCTCGTTTCGAAGTCCCAATAATAAAAGGGCTTCTGTTGCTTCTCATCCCCGTACTTGAGCATCATTCCTTCGTTCGAATCATCGTAATGGAAGGTCTGGCCGTTGTATTCCACCTGGCCTTCCTCCAGCTCGTCGATCTTGTCGAGGTCCGAAGCAGATACGCTCAACTCCTCCATTTTGGGTTTTTTCAGGGCCACGGCGATCTCGAGTTCGTCGTCCTCCTCGTACTCGATCCAGAGCTTCCCCTCGCTGGTCTCCCCTTCGAGTTCGTACCACTCATCGCCTCCTGAGCGGTATATATGCTTTCCGATCACGCTCACCTCGTAGTCCTTCATCTCCGGTCCGACGTTGGCGAGTTGGATCATGCCCCCGGCATCCACGTTCTCGATGCGCAGTTCGTTCTTATCGTAGGGTTTGACCGGGCCTTTGGACTCAGCTGCCTCCTGTTTTTTGTTCTGATAGTAGTTGTAGATGAAATAGATGATAGCACCGATGATGATGATCGCAATAAGGGAGCCCATAGGGGTGTCGTATTGAGGGGGCTAATGTAAGGAAAGTGGGGGGACAATGGCAAAACACCGCTGCGCCTGTGTTTTCTGCCCGTTCTGATGGATATTTTTGGCTACTTTAGCAGGCTATGGGAAGCCGTGTTGTGCTTTTGGGAAAGGGGGTCCTGGTCCTTGGTCTTATATGCTTCCAGTGGCTTGCCAGGGCTGGTGATTCATTGATCGTCCACATCGAAGGGGGGACGCCCCGTGCCTACGTCCAATTGTCCCGGTATGCCGGGAATGATCGGCCCGTGGTGGATCATATCCGGGTGATCGATAGCAACAAGGTTCGCTACGAATTCGCGGAGGATGCCCCGCGGGCCATGTATCACCTGGACATGGGGAAGCCCCCGAGGTCGGACAGGAATGCGCCCCCGAGAGCTCGACCGGCGTATTTCGATCTTTTCTACAACGGGGAAGGGAGCGTGGAACTCCGGACCAGCTACCGATTTCCCATTGATAGCATGGAGGTGCTCCGTTCCGAGGAGAATGCCCGCTACTACGACTACCTGCGGAAAAAGCGGAAGTTCGATGACAAGCTGAAAGTGATCAACAAGCATTTGGTGGAACATGCCGACCGGGACAGCTTCTATGCGAACATGGCCGAACAATTGGCCCGTTTCCAGAAGAAAAAGCGGGCCATGATCCGATCCCATATCGAAGCGGTCCCGGGATCCCTCTCAGCCCTTGTTATGCGTACCCAGATGACCCCGATATTGCCAGCGAGGAAGACCAAGGCCGGGCAACGGGACGCCATCATGGAGCACTTTTTCAAGGTATCGGACTTCGAGGACCCGCGCATCCTTAAGACGAACGCATTGAACGAAAAGATCCTGGAATTCATGCGGGTGATCCGTCGGTCCACCCCCCAGAAGGAGCGGAACAAGATATACAAAAAGGGCGTCGATATCCTTCTGGCCGAGGCCTATTGGGGAAATGACCGGGTCTATTCCTTCGTGATCGACTATTTGGTCGAGGGTTTCAGGCAGCTCCAAAGGGAGGAACTGCTGGTCTATTTGCACGATCGATACCTCGAACAGGCTTGTGAACAGGAGCGTTTCGGGGAGGATACGAAGGCGGAATTGCGGGCGGAAGCCCGTACCGCCATTGGAGAAAAGGCCCCATCCTTTGAGCTTGAGAATGGCAATGGGAACTTGCTCAGCCTGGAGAATCCCAGCACGGATTACCTGGTCCTCGTGTTCTGGGCCAGTTGGTGCACCCATTGCAAGCGGTCCATGCCCAGGGTCAAGGAAGCCTATGAGGAATTCGCCGGAGAAGGGCTGGGGCTGATCTCCTATTCATTGGATTCTTCCAAAAGCGCGTGGCGATCCTTTTTGAAAAAGGGGAATTATTACTACCAAAAAAGGGATACGAGCCGGGTGACCAAGCACTGGTATAATTGCCGGGGGGATGCTGGTTGGGAGAGTGAGTTGCCCCGCCTTTACGGGGTCAACGCGACGCCCTCCTTTTTCGTTCTTGATGATAGGCGAAGGATCGTGGCCAAACCAGCCTCGGTCATAGAGCTACGTGAAACGCTGGAAGATCGTTTGGGAGGGGAAGGAGAGGGAGCCTCTCCAGCTGACTGATAAAATAACCGTTTACGGGCTTTTTAAAGGAATTCCCGGTAGGAATTCAGGTTGGCCTTGGCCTGAAGACGCATGTAGCGTTGGTGGAAATCCTTTTCGGAGTGAGCTGCTTTGAGGTACTGCAGCCGGTATCGGTCGAAATTCTCCAAAGCGCGGGCCTCTTCCTCCGTCAGCTCTTTATTGCCGAACTCCTTTTCACGCAGGTCACTGATAGTGACCGGCAATTCTCCACCCGAAGCGCTGGTCTTTTTTCTTGTGTGATCGAATGAGCCGGAACTTTTCATAGAAGAAGCTTCTATTGGATAGACGGCGAAAGTAAGAGCTGGTTGTGTGAAGATGATGGCCATTTTGGGCGCTTCGTTAACGGAAGCCTGTGGAAAACGGGTCGATCCGTCCGGGTCTTTGGCAGGCCAGGTAAAGGGCGACGTAGCCGCTTGATCCCGCTTTATGAAGGGGATGGGACAAAAATGATCAAATGTTCCCGGAACCCGATGGAGAAGTCCACCATTGATCGGCTCCCTCTCGCGGGAAAAAATTTCATATATTTGCAATCGTGTTGCATCTGAATATAAAGATCGCCCAACGCAAGGAACGGATCGATCTCTTCGGGATGAGCGTGTCTTTCCTCTGCCTGATCCATTGTATGGCATTCCCCTTTCTCGTGGGTGCACTACCCGTCATGGGGTCGATGGTCCATGCCGAGTTGCTCCATTGGATCCTCTTTCCCATTACACTACTTTTGGGCGTGGGTTCCCTGATCCCTTCCTACCGGCTCCATCGCCGGGCTCTTCCGCTTCTGGTGGGCACTTTCGGGATGCTGTTCCTCTGCGTTAGCCTCCTTCTGCTCCCGCCCCATTCGACACCCTGGCTATCCATCCCCGGTGGTGGTCTTATGGTGGGGGCGCACTTTTTGAATCGGCGGTATAGGCGCTGTAGTTTGTGAATTTTCCACGATAGGTCTTCTCCAAAGGCTGTTGTAATTTCGCTCCCAAGCGGATCCGAGCATGCTACTCGCCAAGGTCACCGGAGAAGTGGACACCGACGTGGGGGGTGACCCCCTCGCTATTGGGGCCTTTGTCGTTTACCTCCTGATCGTGATCGGGATCGGTCTTTATTCCGCCGGCTTTTCGTCCCGGGGGATGACCAATTACTTCATCGGTGGCCGGAGCATGAACCGCCTGGTCGTGGCTCTATCGGCCGTCGTCAGCGGACGAAGCTCCTGGCTCTTGCTCGGTTTTACGGGGACGGCCTATATGCGGGGTGCATCCGCCTTATGGGCCGCCGTGGGTTATACGGTGATAGAGTTCTTCCTCTTCTTTTTCTATGCCCCTCGTTTGAGACGCTTCACCGAGCATTACGATTGCATCACCCTCCCGGATTTCTTTGCCGAGCGCTTCAGCGATCGGAAGGGGGTCCTCCGTTCCCTTTTCGTACTGGTCATCCTCGTCTTCATGGTCACCTACGTCTCCGCCCAGTTCGTGGGGGGTGGAAAAGCTTTTGCGTCCAGTTTCGGGATCGGGGAAGGGGCCGGGCTTTTGATCACGGCCGCTATCGTTCTGTTCTACACGGTGCTGGGTGGTTTCATGGCGGTCAGTCTAACGGACATGCTGCAGGCTTTCTTTATGATCCTGGCCCTTTTGATCCTTCCCTTTCTGGTCATGGGTGATCTGGGAGGATGGCAAGCGGTCATGGGAACGCTCGCTGACCAGGAGGCCGGTCTCGTCGACCCCACCGCCATCGGGATCGGCGCCCTCATCGGTTTCGTGGGGATCGGCCTGGGGTCCACCGGGAATCCCCACATCCTGAGCCGCTACATGTCGATCGACGACCCCAAACAGCTTAGATATTCTGCCGTGGTGGGGACGATCTGGAACGTGTTGATGGCCTTCGGGGCTGTGCTCGTCGGTCTCACCGGCCGGGCCGTTTTTCCCGAAGTGGCCGACCTCCCCGCTGCGGATCAGGAGAACATCTTCCCGGCCCTGGCCGAGTCCTATTTGCCCGCCATCCTCTTCGGACTGGTGGTCGCCTCCATTTTCGCAGCCATCATGTCCACCTGCGATTCGCAGTTGCTTGTGGCCTCTTCCGCGGTGGTCCGGGACGTCTACGAGAAGATCCTGCGCGACCTTCAGAGCGCGGGGAATGCCGCCGAGTATTACACGCCGCGCCCCGTAACCCGCTTCATGGCGGAAATGGTCGATCCCGAGTTGGGGGAGACGGTGCTCGACCCGG
>CAYVSK010000006.1:0-2448 GCA_964453635.1 uncultured Weeksellaceae bacterium
GGATACCTGGAGATGATATAAACGAGATAGCCATTGATTCAAGCGATAATATTTGGTTAGCTATTGACAATACGGGATTAGCAAAATTCAATCCTGATGATACTACTTGGACACTTTGGAACAGTTCCAATTCATCAATAGATGATGACTTATCTGAGGTTGCTATTGCTCCTAATGGAAACATTTGGCTAAGTAGCACTTGGGATAAGGTGTACAAAAAAGATAATAGCTCTTTTATTGTTTATGATAACAATAACTCAAATTTCTCTGGAGATAGCCAAGCTCGGGATTTCGATTTTGGCAAAGACGGTTCAGTTTGGACTTTAACCAGCCGGACACTTCAAAGGTTTAATAATGGCTCTTGGGGTACGGTTTATGATGGAACAAAAGGAACAGGATTGCCTGATATTGGCGGTTATACGAGATATACTGACTTGCTCGTCGATAAAAAAGACCTTTTATGGATTGGAAATATGCGTACAGGGGGAGTTTCTGAGTCAGGAAAAGATTCGGTCTACGTAAGCTGCAAGGCGGATTTCACCCCGAACAACACCTGTCTTTACGATTCTGCTGATTTCACCAATGCGAGCGTTGTTGAGGACCTGGACTCCACTCATTGGGGATGGAGTTTCGGGGACGGCGAGGTGGACTCTTCGGTCCATCCGAACCACAAGTATTCTTCGGCCGGCACTTATTCGGTCGAGCTGATTTCGGAGGACACGGTGACGGGCTGCATGGACACTTCAAGTACCAAGACCGTTGACATTCACCCCATCCCCGATGCTGGTTTCGCGGCTCAGGACGTTTGCAACGGGGACACCACTGACTTCACCGACACCACGGATTATTCGGGCAATACGTTGAACCATTCGTGGGATTTCGGGGACGGGAACACGAGCACCAAGGCCTCCCCTTCCCACCTTTATGCGGATACGGGGAGTTATGAGGTGTCCTTGGTCACGACCACGGGCGATGGTTGTGTGGACAGCGCTAAGACCATGGTCTCCGTCAACCCGTATCCATTCGTGGACAGTGTCAATGCCATGGATGCCACGGGTTGTGGTGCCAAGGACGGCAAGGCTTGGGTAAGCGATTCAAGCGGGTTCATCCCCTATCAGTACCAGTGGAGCAATGGTGCTTCTTCTGACTCTGTTAGTGGACTTGCATCAGGGAATTACACGGTCACGGTCACCAACAGCCACGGATGTGTTTTCGTGGATTCTGTTACGATCGGCCAACCCCAACCCCCAACCCTGTCCATGTCGGGTCAGGACGTTTCCTGTTCCGGTGCCCACGATGGTTCCGTTACCGCCAACCCAAAGGGCGGGGCTCAGCCCTATACGTACAACTGGTCCACGGGCGATACCACGCCCCAGATCGACAGCCTTCCGGCTGGGTCCTACTCGGTGATCGTGACCGATTCGAACGGATGTACGGTAACGGGTTCTTATACGGTTGAGAGCGGTTCTCCGATCACCCTTGATGTCACTACGACGGACGCCACTTGTAACACGGCCGATGGCAATGCCTCGGTGACCGTCAACGGTGGTACCTCGCCCTATGAATATGTTTGGTCCTCGGGAGATACAACGGCCCAGGCAGACAGTCTTTCAGCGGGGAACTACACGCTTCAGGTCACTGATGTCAATGGATGTCAAGCCACCACGGAGCTCACGATCGATGATGCCACTGGCCCCTCGGTCAGTCTTAATAGCAAGAGTGATGTGATGTGTCCAGGGGATGCCGATGGAAGCATTGATATTGATGTGACCGGTGGTACCCCGCCCTATTCCTATGAATGGAGCAACGGTATGACCACGGAAGATATCACCTCCCTGCAGGGGGGCACCTATACGGTTAAGGTCACCGACACGGACAAGTGCGTGAAGTTCCTCTCCGTTGAGGTGAATGAGCCCGATCCCCTTGATCTCAAGATCAGCACGGACCCGGCCTTCTGTGGGAATCAGGACGGAGAGGCGACGGTATCGGTATCGGGTGGAACGGCGCCCTATTCCTACCAGTGGTCCAGTGGAGGCACTTCTGCCACAGAAACTGGCCTTGGTGTGGGCAATTATGTGGTGGTGGTTACCGACTCTGCCGGATGCAAGGCTACTGCCACGGCCTCAGTTGGTGATAACGGTGGTGTGGATATCACCGTGGATGCTGTCCAGCACACCCAATGCGGCAATGCTGATGGTGCCGTGTTCATCTCCGTTAGTGGTGGTGCCCCTCCCTACGACTATCAGTGGTCCAACGGTAGTTCCAAGGAGGATATCGTTGGTCTGGATGCTGGTGATCACAGTGTAACGGTGACTGATGATAATGGCTGTGGCGATGCTGCCAATGTTGAGGTAGAAGGGAAGACGCCGAAACAGACCAACATCTGCATGGTAACGGTGGACAGCGCCACGGGCCGCGCGGGCAGGACCTCGAGGTCTCGGTGCCGCC
>CAYVSK010000006.1:2458-14304 GCA_964453635.1 uncultured Weeksellaceae bacterium
TGGCCAATACACCCGGATCGCAACGGTACCGGAGGGGACATTGAGCACCTATTTGGATACTTCCTCAAATCCTGATATCAAGGCTTACCGTTATAAGATCACGAGTGTGGACTCATGTGGAGAGGAGGCGCCATTGAGCCCGATGCAGAAGACCATCCATCTCACGGCGAACAAAGGGTTGAACAACAAGGTGAATCTGATATGGGATGATTATGTGGGATACAATTACTCTACTTTCTATATCAATCGCTATACACCGAGCAGTGGATGGATGACGATCGATTCGGTGTCGGCCAATAGCAACTCCTTCACGGACAATAATGTTCCTTCCACCGCGCAGCTCACCTACGAGATAGAGGTGAACGCCCCGGCCGGAGGTTGTTTGGCAACGAAGTCGGAGGACTATAACTCGTCCCGTTCTAACCGGAAGAACATCAGTGGTCCGACGAGCGTCACCTCCCAGGGTCCCACAAAGGGTGATGTTGAATTGTGGCCGAACCCCACGGATGGCCGTTTCACCCTTGGTTGGGATAAAATGGATGTGCGAGGGATCACGGTCTATGATGTTTTTGGAAAGGCCATCAAGGAGGTGAGCGGAAATGACCTTCCTGAAAGAGGCACGCACACGATGAACCTCCAAGAGGCCTCACCCGGGCTTTACTTCATCCGTGTGGAAAGTGGTGACGAGGTGATCAGGAAGCCGGTCGTTGTTGAGTAGGGGGGCGGCGTTATTTAACCTCCAGATCCCCTTTTTCGGGATACCAACCTCATCCCTCGACCTCCCTTCTCCTGTAGAAAAATGGAGAACGAGTAGGGGTAGATCGGGGCTCAGAATTTGAGGTATTGGTTCAGCTCTGCGATCTTGTCGGGACTTCCGGCCAGGTAGAGCACATCATCCGGAAGGATCTTGTTGTCCGGTCCGATATTGGTGATGTGTTCGTTGTTCCGTTTTATTGCGAGCACAGTGAGCCCAAAACGCTCTTTCAGGCCCGCGTCCACGATCGTTTTCCCGACGATGCTGTTGTTGCCCTGTTCCACTGTTATTCCAGTGAAGGTAAGGTCCGGGACGTTGATGGGTAGGGATGCTTGTTCCTCTTTTTCCGAACGGAAAAGGTTGTAATTGGCCGAGCGGATCCTGCTGATGAAGGACTGGATCGTTTCGGTGGGTATCAGGAACCTGTTCAACACGCGGGTAAAGATCTCTATCGAGGTTTCGAACTCTTCGGGAATAACGTCGTTCGCTCCGGCCCGTAGATTTTCCTCGACCTCGGTAATGTAGCGTGTACGGACGATGAGGTGAATGGTGTCCGAAAAGCCCCGGATAGCGGAAATGATGCGCTTGGTCGCTTCGGCATCGGAGATCGCGACCACAGCGATCCGGGCCAGTTGAATGTTCACGTGCAGAAGGGTTACCTCGTTGGTGGCATCCCCGAAGACAACTTCTTGATGGTTGGCTTGGGCTTTTTTGTATTGATCCGGGTCCGCTTCTACGATCACATGGGGGATCTTTGCTTCTCTCGCAGCTTTGCCCAAGTTCTGCCCGTTCACCCCGTACCCGATGATCACGAGGTGATCCCGCAGGAGCGTCTCTTCGTTTGCTTCCCTGATCTTGGTGGCTTCCTTCGTTACTTCCGTTGGATTCCCGATCAGCGGAACTCTCATCATAAACTCGGTAAGCTCCCTGGTGTAATGGATGATAAACGGGGTGCCCCCCATGGTGATCAGGGATATGGCCAAAAAGTACTGGTATACCGGCTCGGAGAGGACCCCTTCTTCCAGTCCCTTGGCCGAAAGAACGAAAGCGAATTCCCCCACCTGGAACAAACTGAAGGCCGATTGCCAGACAACTTTGGTCGGATAGCGCAGAATGCGTGCTGTGAGCGCCACGATAATGAATTTCAGGAGCGCTACCCCAATGGCAAACAGGATGATGTAAAAGAAATGGGAGAAAAAGAAGGAAATATCCAGGAGCATGCCTACGGATACAAAAAGGAATGTGATGAAGATCTCTCGAAAGGGGATGATGCTTGCCGTGGCGTAATGACTGTATTCCGATTCGGATATCACCAGGCCGGCAAAGAATGCTCCGAGGGCAAGGGAAAGTCCTGCTTCTGCACTGGCCCATGCCGTAGCGAAACAGATCACGATCACCGTTAACAGGAAAAGTTCCCGGCTTTGTGTCCGGACCACATGGGCAAGCAGCGTCGGCACAACATAACGCCCTGCCAGAAAGACCACGACCACAAGGGCAAGGACGGCCAGGACCATCTTTAGAAGGGTGATCGGATCGAGCCCATCCCCGGCTGCCATAAGAGGGGTTAATAGGATCATGAGTACAACAGCAAGGTCCTGGAATATGAGCAGGCCCACGGACAAACGACCATGCGGGGCATTCAATTCACCCCTTTCCTGTAGGGCCTTGAGGACGATCGCCGTACTGCTGAGGGAAAGTGTGGCCCCCATAAAGATCGCCTCGGTCAGGGGTAGGCCCATTAAGGTCGCCACACCCGTCACTACAGCGGCCGTTCCGCCCACTTGTAGCAGGCCGCCGAACAATACGGTGGATCCGATCGAGATCAGCCCTTTCATGGAAAACTCGATCCCAATGATGAAAAGGAGAAAGATCAGGCCGATCTCGGCCATTTCATTGACCTCCTTCGTGGCCTCTATCAGGCTGAGTCCATGCGGACCGACGACCACACCCGTGACGAAGAAGCCAATGATCGCCGGCATTTTGAACTTCCTGAAAAGCAAATTGATCGGAACAGAAATGCCCAGGATAATGACAATATCTCGAAGTATGGAATGTTCCATCGATAAAGAACGCCGTGGTTGCGAGCCGAAGCGCAGAATCCCGGAAAGAGCCCGGCCAACAAGCACATTATTCAGTGCTGGCGGCCTTCAACCCTTTCTCGGCAAATGGTCAAAATTTATGGCATTTGGCTCCCGAACAAAGTCTCTATGACAAAAATAGGCAAGTGGATCGGGAGCGTTCATGAAGGTCGGTGGAGCCGGAAGGAAATTCTATATTCGCCACTCTTACCAAAGCAAGCGGCCCATGTTGAGGATCGATATGCATTCGCACATCATACCGAGTGAATTGCCCCGTTTTTCGGATCGTTTCGGTTACGAAGGGTTCATTCATCTGGAACATCACCGACCGGGATACGCGCAGATGATGATCGGGGATAAGTTTTTCCGGGAGATCGGAGAGAATTGCTGGAATCCGGAGAAAAGGATCGAGGATTGTGAGCGGAACAACATCGACGTGCAAGTGCTCTGCACGATACCGGTCATGTTCAACTATTGGGCCAAGGGCGAGGATGCTTTGGTATTGGCCGAATACCTGAACGATGATCTCGCCAAAGTGGTCGCAAAATATCCCCGGCGCTTCGTGGGGCTCGCTACGGTCCCTTTACAGGATACGGAGCTGGCCGTAAAGGAGTTGGAAAGGTGCGTTAAAGAGCTCGGTTTGGCCGGGGTGCAGATCGGTTCTCATGTGAACGATAAAAACCTCAGTGACCCGGCCCTGTTTCCCTTCTTTGAAGCCTGTCAGGAATTGGGCGCCAGCGTTTTTGTTCATCCCTGGGACATGATGGGCAAAGCGGACATGCAAAAATATTGGCTGCCTTGGTTGGTCGGCATGCCAGCGGAAACCTCCCGAGCGATCTGTTCCATGATATTCGGGGGCGTTCTGGAAAAGCTTCCCGATCTGCGGGTCTGCTTTTCTCACGGGGGCGGATCCTTTCCCGGTACCCTTGGACGGATCGAGCACGGGTTCAATTGCCGCCCCGATCTCGTCGCCGTGGATAATGATGTCAACCCGAAAGCCTATTGCGGTCGCTTTTGGGTGGATTCCATCATCTTCGACGGACGGATGCTGGACCGGATCATCGAGCTATTCGGTTCCGATCGCGTTTGCCTCGGATCGGATTATCCCTTTCCCTTAGGGGAGCTGGAGACCGGTAAGCTCATCGAAAGCCAGTCCTATGATGAGCCCGTCAGGGCGGACCTTTTTCACAATGCGGCCCTGGCCTGGTTGAATATGAAAAAGGAGCAATTCATGCCTGAGCATTGAATGATGGAGAAAAGGGGATAGGAGAAGCCAACTGAATGGCGCTGGTCAGGGCTTCTTCATTCGTTCACTTCTTCGAGCCCGAATTCCCCTTTCAGCTGTTCGACCCACTGATCAACGCGTTCATCGGTCAATTCGTCCTGATTGTCCTCGTCAATGGCCAGGCCCATGAAAACGCCCTCTTCTTCCAGTTCCCCCTTTGATTCATCGTGTTCATAGCCCTCTGTGGGCCACTTACCGATCAGTTTTCCGCCGTTGTTCTCCACGATCTCTCCCAGGATCCCGATCCCATCGCAGAAGTACATGCTGTATCCGTACTGATCGCCGAGACCAAAGATGGCCACGGTCTTGTCCGTGAAGTCGATGTCCTTGAAATCCTCGTAGAAGTCGTCCCAATCGCTTTGCAATTGCCCATCGTGCCAGGTGGACAACCCGATAATGACCTGATCGTAGCGGGCAAAGTCCTCAGGCTTGGCATCGAAGATCTCGTGTAATTCCACCGTGTCTTCGCCCAGCTTTTGTTGAATGGTCATGGCGATCCCTTCCGTAGCACCGGTGTCGGATCCGTAAAAAAGGCCGATCTTGTTTCCCATTGTTATTGCTTATTTCGAGGGATGCAAAAATACAAGGAAAGTCCGGGATCCCATTATGATCCGCTCAAGGATGGGGTTAGGGGCATGGCTGAGCTCGGGCCTTCTTTTTTTGATCGATATCAGGGGAGAAGGAGAAACCAAAAAGGTGAAATTTACGTATGATCATGGGGCCCGAGCTTTTAGCTCCTGAAAAGGGCCCCGGATAAAGCCCATTTATGGCATCAGAAGCGTCATCTTTCCCAAAGATCGGGACCCGGAACGGCCAAAAAGTGATATTTGACCAGGTACGGAAAAAATACGTGGCGCTTACGCCAGAAGAAAAGGTGCGTCAGTTCTTCATCCGATACCTCTGGGAAAAGAAAGGATATCCTGTTGGATTGATGGCTGTGGAAAAAAAGATCCGCGGAAAGGATGCCGGGGATCGAACGGATATCCTTGCGCACGACCGTCGGGGTGAGCCCGTGCTTTTGGTGGAATGCAAAGCGCCTGACACGAAACTGGACCAGGCGGTTTTTGATCAGGCTGCTCGTTACGATCTGGGGTTGAATGTTGGGACCTTTGCATTGACGAACGGTCACGAAATGTACTGTTGTCGGGTGGATCACGGGGAAGGCCGTTACGTCTTTCTTGAGGACCTTCCGCCGTTCAAAAAGATGGAAGCCGGATGAAGACGCCGTTCATACTTCATAAAACGCTGGTCCCGATCCTTGTGCTGCTCCTTTTGAGCGGGTCCTTGGTAAACGGGCAGTCGAGGAAGGAAGCTCCCGTGGAGGCCGGATTTCGCCTCAAGGCGCGTTTAAAGCAAAGCCCCCCGGAAGCGATGCTCGATCTTTTTGTGAAGGGGGATGTGGACAAAATAAAGCGCTATGTCCGCGATAAGGAGGCTTTCTTTAAGGGATCGGTGGATGGCATCGCATCGATAAGGCTTCAGGCTTCATTCGTAGAAGGGCTTTTAAGGTCGGAATATGTGAAATGGGTGGACCCGGGGAGAAGGGTCGTTCCTTTGAATGATACCATGCGGGTTCAAAATCATATAGAAGCCATTCACAGGAACGAGACGCCTTTGCCTGAATCGTATAATGGCCGGGATGTGGTGGTCGGTGTGATCGACCAGCAACTCGAGTGGGAACACGGGGACTTTAAGGACTCCCTCGGGAATACACGGGTCAAGTATCTTTGGGACCAGACGGCGGCGGATACAGCGACCAATACGCCTCCGCAATATGGATATGGCCGGGTCTGGGATGCATCGGATATGGATACGGGGGGGACGACCCATGACCCCGGGATCGGTAAAAGGCACGGCACCAATGTGACCGGAACGGCTGCTGGCAATGGCTTGGCTACAGGGAATCACAAAGGGGCTGCGCCGGCTTCTGATATCGTCTTTGTCAGCACGGATGGAAGGAGCACTTCGATCGCGGACGGGGTCGATTTTATCTTTCAGAAAGCGAAAGCGCTCGGGAAACCCTGTGTGATCAATGTCAGTTATGGCAGTTACGTAGGGTCCCACGACGGAAAGGATGCGGCGGCCCGATTCATTGATAGCCTGGTCAATGCAAGAAAAGGTCGTATGGTCGTGGTCGCTGCCGGGAACGGAGGGGACCAGGAACCTTTCCATTTGCGGACGGAGCTTTCTGAGACCACTAATGATACGGCCTTCACCTGGTTCAAGTACAATCCCAATTCGATCCTTGGCTATGGTGCGGTGTTTTACGAAGTCTGGGCGGACAAGGAGGATTTGCAGGATGTGGAATATGCGGTCGGGGCTGACCGTGTTCAGGGGAATGCGGCCGAGTTCAGGGGGCGGACTGCATTCCTGAATATTTCCGACCACCTGGGCACACAGCTTACCAGGGCCATCCAGAATCCGCAAGGCGATACCCTCGGTGTGGTAGACTTTTTCGCTGAACAAAGGGGCGATCGCTACCTGCTCCAGGTGCGCCTGAAAGAACCCGATTCAAGCAGCTACAATTTTCGTTTCATGAGTACGGGGTCGGGAAAATTCGATGTTTGGAGCAGCGATTGGGCGGATATTCGTTATTCCCACATGGTGTATCAAGGACTTCCTTCCCAGTCGGAACTCCCGGATATTAGCAATTACGTTCGCCCCGATCTGAGGCAGAGCATGGTCTCTTCCTGGGCTTGTTCACCCGAGGTCCTCACCGTGGGGAATTATCAGGGGCGGGTCCGGCACGTTGATGTCAATGGGGACCTTTACAAGGAAAGTGGGGCGACGCGGGACGATATCGCAGCAAGTTCCAGTTCTGGTCCGACCCGCACTGGTTCGATCAAGCCTGACCTTGTTGCCACCGGTGATTATGTGTTGACCGCAGGGCCTATTGAGTCCCTCGACTGGCATATAAACAATGAACCTTTCAAGGTGGCTCGCGATAGCCTGCACATGAAACAGGGAGGGACCTCGACCGCTTCCCCGGTAGTCGCCGGGATCGCTGCACTTTATATGGACCGGTGCCCGGACGCCAGCCACCAGGAGATCATGAAGGCCCTCCGTAGCGCTGCGGATGTGGATCAATTCACGGGAAATGTCCCCAACATTACCTGGGGGTTCGGGAAAGTGAACGCCTCCCTCGCTTTGAACAGTTCCTATTTCAGTCCGACCATTACAGGTCAGGGAACGGATTGGATCTGCGAAGGGGATAGCAAACCTTTGCGTACCGATGGCGCTTATGAGCGTTATCAATGGAGTACAGGGGATCAAACGCGGGAAATCTCTATTGCGGAGGGTGGGGAATATTGGGTTCGGGTGACGGACAGTTCCGGTTGTCCGGCCTATTCGGACACGATCGAGGTTGAAGAGCGGCCTGCTCCGGAGCCGACCATTGAGCAGGTCGGGGATTCCATCGTCTGCCCCGGAGATAGCACCGTTCTCGAGGCTCAAAAGGGTTTCGGTGAATACCGGTGGTCCCACGGAAAAAGCGGGCGGAAGACCTATTCCGATGGGGGTGGGGCCTACGCCGTGACGGTCACCGATGCGGCTGGATGTGAAGGGACGACGGATACCGTTCGGCTCGATGAATATCCCGAACCGCCGGCTCCTTCGATCCAACGGCGTGAGGATACCCTCTTTTCTTCATCGGCCCCTGCTTATCAATGGTATCGGGACGGGGAAGCGGTCGATGGTGCGACCGGTCCCTTCCTGGTCCTGGAGGAGGGGGGTGCTTATCATGTAACGATCACGGATACGAATGGTTGTAAAGCGCGTTCCGATACAGTCCTGTATTACCCCACCCGGGTAGCAGCCCCTTCAAAAAAGGAGGGCTGGTCCATACGACCCAATCCCTCTCAAGGGTGGTTCAAACTCCGGACGACCGGTTCCCTCCCGGCCAAAAGCCCCTTCCGGTTGTACGATATGCTGGGGAAACGTGTCAAGGTCCCGGAACATCGGATCACCCGGGAGAGCAAACAAGTCCTGCGCCTCGATCTCTCTTTTATACCGGATGGGAAATACTACATTACAGTGCCATCGAAGGAAGGGCCCCGGACCCTTAAACTGATCAAGCAATAAACTCTCCTTAAATTCATAATTTCGGCCTTTATCAAGGCCGTATTTTATGATCGATCTTAAGGATATCATCTCCATTTCAGGTAAGCCCGGTTTGTTCAGGGTGCTCAAGAACGCCCGGAAGGGCGTTATTGTCGAGTCACTCGAGGACCAAAAGCGCATGCCGGTCCATGCTGCCCATAAGATCAGTGCTCTGGAGGACATCAGCATTTATACCAAGAACGAGGACATGGTTCTGGGCGAGGCCATGCATCGGATATACGAACACGAGGACGGGAAGCCGACGATCTCTCACAAAAAGTATAATGGGGAGTTGATGGACCATGCCCGGGAAATTCTGCCGGAATTGGATGAAAACCGCGTTTATCCTTCCGATGTGAAAAAGCTATTTCAGTGGTACAACATCCTCCATGCTGCGGATGCTCTGAAAATCAAAGAGAACGAAGAGGGTGATGAAGATGCGGGGAATGATGGCGAGCAGCCGGAGGAGGAAGCCGCTAAAACCGATCATGCTTCCAAAGACGCTTCCGGTCACGAGGGATCGGAAGAAGTGGAGGGAGCGTCGCGGACCGATTCCTCAACGGGGGATGAGAACGCTTCCTGAGCGGTCGCTACCCGTCTGTTTCAGGATCATCAAAGTTGTTGCCCATGGAAGTCCAGGAACCCATCGATATCGGCGGAAGGACCGATAAACGGGAATTTCTCCCCAAAGACCTCGAGCTTACGAGTTGGGCGGTGGTCAAACCCTATTACGATGCCCTTCTTGAACGGCCCCTGAACGACCTTTCGGATCTGAAAAAATGGCTTCGGGACCGCAGTGAGTTGGAAGCTTTCATTGGGGAAGAAGGGGGTTGGCGCTTCATCAGAATGACCATTGATACAGCGGATCAAGGCCGTTCAGCGGATTATCAGTGGTTCATATCGGAGATCGAACCCCAGGTAGCGCCCCTCGACCATCAATTGAACGAGAAGTTGCTTAACTCCGGGCTTCTGGAGGAGTTGGAGGAGGACCACCCCCGTTTTTCCATGCTTACGCGAGAAATCCGAAAGGATGTGGAACTCTACCGGGAGGAGAACATCCCGCTTAAAAAAGAAGAAAAGGAAAAGGCCAAGGAGTACGGCGAGATCACCGGCGGGATGACCATTACCGTGAACGGGGAAGAAATGACCCTCCAAAAGGCCGGGGCCATGTTAAGGGAAACGGATCGCGCGCTTCGGCAGGATGTTTTTGAAAAAGTTGCAGAAAGGCGTTTGAAGGAAGCCGACCGGATCGATTCCATCTTTGATGAACAACGGCGGATTCGGCAGCAAATGGCCGAAAATGCCGGGTATAAGAATTTTCGGGAGTTCAAGTTCCGGGAGATGGGGCGCTTTGATTATGGACCTGAGGATTGCATGCGCTTTCACGAGCATGTTCGCGATCAGGTCAAGCCCTTGGTGAACAGGATCCATGAACAACGGAAAGCGGACCTTGGTGTTGAAAAGCTCAAGCCGTGGGACCTTCAGGTGGACCCCAAGGGGAAGCCTCCCCTCGATCCTTTTTCAACGGAGGAGGAGCTTGTTGAAAAGACCACCCGGACCTTTCAGCGGATCCATCCTTATTTTGCTCGTTGACTCGAGACCATGCGCCAAAAAGGTTTTCTGGACCTTGGTTCCCGGCCCGGGAAAGCCCCGGGTGGTTACAACTACCCCCTGATGGAATCTGACGTGCCCTTCATTTTTATGAACGCGGTCGGGGCCCATTCGGATTATGTGACCATGGTGCATGAGGGCGGCCATGCTGTCCATGCTTTCCTGAGCAAGGATCTGGAGAACAATTTTTTCAAACAGTGTCCCTCAGAGATCAGTGAACTGGCTTCCATGGCCATGGAGCTCTTTTCCATGGAGCACTGGGATGAGGTCTACAATGAGGCGGACCTCAAAAGGGCCAAGCGCACACAGCTGGAGACCGTCCTTTGGATCTTGCTCTGGGTCTCCACCATCGACCGTTTTCAGCATTGGATCTACGAGAACCCGGATCATAGCAAGGCGGACCGAAAAAAGGCTTGGTGGGATATTGCCAATGAATGGGGGAGTGATGTGCTGGATCGCAGTGGTCAGGAAGAGGCTTCTGCCCATACTTGGCTCAAGCAACTCCATATTTTTGAAGTTCCCTTTTATTACATTGAATACGGCTTTGCTCAATTGGGGGCCGTAGCGCTCTGGAAACAGTACAAAGAGGACCCGGAAAGCACCATCGAGCGCTACATCGAAGCGCTTAAGTTGGGGTATACCCGTCCCATCGGGGAGGTATACCGGGCCGCCGGTATCACGTTCGATCTTTCAGCCTCCTATATCCGTGAATTGACCGATTTCCTGGCGCGCGAATCGGAAGCCCTTGAGGACTGATCCCAATGAAGGGATGCCGGAGGGGTGATGGCTTCTTTTCTCATTCTCCGGGGTCAGAAGCTCCAGGCTTGGTGTTTCAGTAAAAGCGGTTCGGGGCGGAAGAAAAGTGCCGTTGCTTAAAACTCTCGTAGCCGATCACGCCGGCCGCTACGGAAACGTTCAGAGAACCGATCCGTCCGGTCCCCGGGATCCGGATCGTTTTGGTGGCCTTTTCAAGAAGGTTATTCGTGATCCCGCTCCCTTCGGCTCCCAGTAGAAAAGCGGTCGGAAGGGTGAGGTCCTGTTGGTGAAGGGGGCCTTCCCCTTTTTCTGTGCCAGCCAACACTTGTAAGCCGCTATTCTTCAAAAGGGTCACCACTTCGCCCAGGTCGTCGCTTCTGGCCATAGGGAGTTCCAGGAGGGCACCGGCTGAGCTTTTGATCGCATCACCTCCGAGGCGGGCGATCCCACTTTTGGGAAGGATCATCCCATCGATCCCGCATTCCAGTGCTGAACGGCAAATGGCGCCGAAGTTCCTGACATCCGTGATCCCTTCCAGCAAAAAAAGGGCAGGGGACCGCCCTTCCTCATATAGGCTTGTGATCAATTCGTTAGGGGATGAGAAAGAAACGGGGGATATGAACCCGATGATGCCCTGGTGATTCTTTCCGGTGATCTTGTTCAGCTTGACCCGGGGCACGAATTGGACTGGTACTTCCCTTGCCCTGGCGAGCTTCACGATCTCGTTCAGACTGGATGAGCGTTGGTCGCCCGACCGTAAAAGGATCCTGTCAAAGGTCTTACCGGCATGGAGGGCTTCACGAACCGGATTTATGCCATATATCAAGTGCTCGGGTTCCTTTTTGCCCATCCCGTCGTTTTAGTTGGAATAAACACGACCGTTGCGCCAACTTTCGACCGCTTTGTACCAACTGCTCTGGTAAAGCTGATTCCTTGAAAGGGCGTAGTCGTTGTTCGTGAAAGGGTTCTCTACTTTTTCGAAAGAGAAGGAGAGGGACATAAGATCGTTGTCCTCACCGTATATCCAGGTCACTGAAGACTCGTCCCGGTCAATGATATCGGGCTCTCCGTAAACGATGCGGATCAGGCCGCGGTCTGTTTTCCAGCCCGGGATAAAGGAGGTATAGCGTTTATTGGCGGTTTCGACCCGGCCGTAATAATGACGGATCAGTTTTCGTGCCCTTTTCTTGTCCCCGGCGCAATCGAGCCAAAAATCGTCGATCGCCTTTTTAAGCGTGTCATGGTCTTTTAATTGCTGATACTC
>CAYVSK010000006.1:14314-16941 GCA_964453635.1 uncultured Weeksellaceae bacterium
TCGGTCCGAGCATGGAGCTTGGGGTTGCTACGTGTGGAAAACCAGTTTCGAAACGCATGAGGGTGAGCCCTTTTTTATTGGAGGTGTCCGCCTGAAGATGGAGGAACCCTTTTTCCGGGATCTGAATGGTGGCCCCTTTCCCTTTTTCGTAAGCGATGGTAAAAAGGCTGTCGGCTTCGTAACTGTAGTTCTTCAAGCTTTTGCTCGCAAAGGGTGGAGGTGGGAAAGAGAAATCGCGGTCGTAGTAACGAACGAAGAGCTTTGAACGGTCCAGCCGGGCATGGGTGACCTGGACGGAACGCGTTTTGTCAAAATAATTCCGGAATATCGGGTCGGTCTTACCGGGCTCGGTCATAAAAAAGAACTGGGATGCATTTTTGCTACTTCTATCAACCCGGATGCGCTGGATGTTTTTCTGCTTTCTGTTCTTGTCCTTCATAAGCACCCTGAGTTCTCCGGTTTTCACGTTCTCTGTAGAAAATTCAGTGTGGTCGATAAAGGCAGCAGGGGTCGAAGCCTCTTCCTTGACGTCCTTGAAATGGACGGTCGTGCTGTCTATGACCGAATCGTTCTCCAGGTCTTTCTTGAAGACCAGTTGAACTTTGATGGCCGCATGGAAAGAGCGGGTCCGGTCCTCCCGCACGTACAACAGATCTTTCCGGTCCACTCGGAAGAACAGGCGCGAAGAATCCGGGCTGTAATGATGTACGCGGTAATGGGGATGGATGCTGGACTTCTCGCCATCGTATTGGTCGGCATATTCGTCGTCCCCCAAGTATCCCCAATTCCCACAACCACTGAGCAATAGCGTAGCCAGGAAAAGGGGAAAGCCCCTTTTTACGGCCCGGCGGGTAGGCTTTTTGAATTCATTTTTGGACCTCTCCCATGCGGGCATGGCCATTTCCTTTTATAAAAACGAGCGTGCCTCTTTCCACGCGCTCGAAAAGTTGGATCACTTCTCTATTGTGCATTCTTATGCATCCATCAGATGCTGGTCTTCCCAGGAGGCCTTCCTCTGGTGTTCCGTGAATATAGATGTAGCGCTTGAAGCTGTCTTTGTGGCCTCCTTTGTTGATCCCTTTTTCCAATCCTTCCAGCCATAGGATCCGGGAAGTTACCAGGTCCTTTCCGGTCGATACCGGCTTTTTTTCAATATGTGCTGTGTCCCCGGTGTATTCCCTTTTTTCAAGGATCCCGCCACAGGGTATGCCCTGGCCGATCGTTTTCCGGACCTTGTGGAGCCCCACGGGGGTTTTATTGCTGCCCCAATCCCCCCCTGTACCGTGAACGGAAGTGGAAACCCAATAGCTTTCGACGATCCGGCCATTCACGAAGCGGAACAACCGCTGTTTAGGGATCGAAATATAAAGAAAGTCCTCAAAGGAAGCTTCCTGGTATTTGGCCTTCAAATAATCGAGGAGAAATCCCTGGAAGGGAAATGTTCCGGCCTTTTCTGTGTTTTTTTCCTGTGCCGAAGAACTGGTAACGAATGAACATATCGTGAGGGCAAGCAGGAAAAAGGACCAGGCAGGATGATGGGGGCTTGATCTTGTCATCGGATCTCCCTGTATTTCTCAAAATAAGCTCGTGAGCCCAAAATGAACCTTCCCGGAACGAAGTTCGATCGGGTTTCCCCGCTGGCTGCCCAGGGCATAGGACACGGTAAAGATACCGGCCTTCGTCTCGAATTCGGTGCCCAATCCAAAGCCATAAGGGGTGTCTGAATCCATTGATTCGGTGCTGCGATCCTCATAATACGATCCATCGAAAAAAGCGAAGATATTGGAGTTTCTTTCAAGAAGGTATCTGAATTCCACCGAGGCGATGGAATAAAAGGAAGCATTGATGGATTGTTCCGGGAAACCCCGAAGGGAACCCATTCCTCCTATTCGAAAGCGTTCATTGGCGAGGATCTTTTCACTTTCCAGAAGGCCTGAGCGAGCTCCCAGTTTTATGGTGCTCCGGTTGAAGACCGGGATAAAGAACGCGCTGTTTAGCTGGGCATCAATATGGAGGAAGCGCTCCGAGCCGTTCGATTCAATACCCCTCCTTACCTTTTTGTTCCCGATCGCTCCGTTCAGGGAAAATCTGTGGCCACGCGTGGGATTCCTTCGGTGGTCCAGCGATGCCTGACGCACACCGACACCGTAAAGGGTCGCCTCCACATCGGCGAGGTTGTCCATTCCCTTGACCTCGGAAGGGTCCGCGGCGAGCACATTGGAACCTTTTCTCTTGAGAAAGAGCTCCAGGCGGTTTTTTTCCTTTAAAAAGTAGTGTAATGCAGCCCGGAGATCGGTCTCGGTGAAAGTGCTGTCCTGTTTATAGAGCTCAAGATCGAAACCAGTCCCGATGGGAGAACCGAAAAGAAAGGGATGCTCGTATCGCACTTTGAGGTCTTGGGTGTTGGTCCGGGTTCGTTCCCATTTCAACCGGATCGCTTCCCCTTTCCCGAAGGAGTTCTTCAGTCCCAATTCCAGATCGCCCGTGATGAGAAAATCCCCTGTTGATTCCTCCCGCTGAAAGCCGATGATCCCATTGAACCGGTTCGCTCCCTTTTTTTCAAGATAAAGAAAGGGTTTGGCCTTGTTTCCGTGGAAAAGGACCTCGGGCTTCCGTTTGGCCCTGAG
>CAYVSK010000006.1:16951-35026 GCA_964453635.1 uncultured Weeksellaceae bacterium
GAGAAAGGGAATGTCCCGAATGGCTTTTTCTATACCTTCTATTTTTTCTTCACTGTAGGGATCGCCGGGATTCATGCCAAGATATTGGCGCAAATAATGGGCCTCGAGGTTGACATCACCTTTTATCTCGAGGCTGTCCAGGGTGATATAAGGGCCTTTATCGAGGTCGAGGGCTGCCGATAAGGTCTGTTCCTGTATGGAAATGCTGTCCAGACCGATGGATGCAAAGGGAAAACCGTGGTCCTCGAAATATCCAACGATGGATCCGTAGAGCTCCACGAGTTTCTCGGGTGAGACCGATGATGAGTGGGTTTCTTCATAAGGGATATGGGAAAGGGAAAGAACTTCGCCAGGGACATTCCCCTTTCGGATCCGTGCCCAATCGTATTGCTGGCCTATATGCCAGTAGGCTGTGTCGGGGGCTTCCTTCGTTCCCGATGAGTTGATATCCGCAAGCGAAGCCTCCAGGTACCCCTTCTTCAATAAAGCCCTTTTGAAGCGGGAAAGGATCTTCTGCCGGGGATCTTTCATAGCACCACGGAGCTTCCCGGGTCGATCTTGCCGGAGGTCGGGCAAGGCCCGGTCCGCTCCCTTCATGACGAACGCACTGGAATCCTGGCCATATCCCTCTGCAATACCGACCATTAGCAAAAGGCATCCCATTAAGCGAATGAAGCGGGGCGTCCATTGGACCAGTTGTTTAGGGGCTATAAGATCCATGGGGCCCTCAGAACGTCCAGCCCCTTCTGATCGTTGTTCGTATGGGGACCGGGATCGGAAAGCGCTCAATTTTGGCCGTTCTTATTCGGAAATGTTCCAATCGATCGGTTCTTTGCCCTGATCCCGGAGCAATTTGTTCGCAGTGGAAAAGTGTCGGCATCCAAAAAAACCTTTGTGAGCGGAATAGGGAGAGGGGTGTGGGGCTTCAAGGATATGGTGACGGGTTTGGTCGATGATCGCTTTTTTTTCCTGTGCATAGCGTCCCCATAAAAGGAATACGATCCCCCTTTTGTTCTCGGAGATGGCCTTTATTGAGGCATTTGTGAACCGTTCCCAGCCTTTCCCCTGATGAGAACGGGGAGCGAATTTCCGAACGGTGAGGGTCGCATTGAGCAAAAGGACCCCTTGCCGGGCCCATTTTTCGAGGTTCCCCGAATCGGGACAGGGAATACCGAGGTCGTTCTCCAACTCTTTGAAAATATTGGCCAAAGAAGGGGGGTGTTGAACACCATTAGAAACGGAGAAACAAAGCCCGTTGGCTTGGCCTGGTCCATGATAAGGGTCCTGGCCAATGATCACCACTTTCACTTGATCAAAAGGGGTATGGTCGTAGGCAGCGAAAATTCTGTTCCCCGGTGGATAGACGGTGTATTGCTTTTTTTCCTTCTTTAGAAATTGCTTCAGGTCCTTGAAATAATCTGCCGTGAATTCCGCTTTCAGGGCTTCCCGCCAAGCGGGATCGATCCGGGGTTCTACGCTTTCCGCTGTATTGTTCATAGGGATGGCGTATTGGGGGCAGTGTAAAAATAACACAGAACAGGAAAGGGTGTATGCCCTATAGTTCTTCGGAATGAGAGAAACCCCGCTCTCTTTGGATAGTTGTCATAAATCATTAGTTTTGCATAGGTAGGGAAAAATTGAAGCGGGGTGTTCGGTCCGGTTCTATTCGTTCTATTGAATCCACTAAAGATATTGAGATGAAAAAAGGGATGCTCTTCTTCCTGATATGCTTTCTTATTGGTATCGTGATGTCCGCCTGTAAGAGCCATGAGCGGTGCCCTGCTTATGGGGAGATAGAAAGGACCGAGAAATCCGAGCCTGAAAGGATATGATCCTTGCCCCGGATCACCGGGATTTTCCGAGTTCTTGCTCATGTCATCGATCCTGCCTTTGCAAGGGAATGGCGAACCTTCCTGCATCCACTCGGATCTCATAAAGGGGAAGAGTCGTTTTTCGGGCGGCGTCCAGTACCTTTTGAGCTTATGGAAGGGCTGGTCGTGAACTATTAAGTGACGCTTTGTGTTGTTCAGGGTAAAGCTTCATTCCAAAACCTTGTTTAAAGGGTATCGGCTTCGATAAAGCCAGAACACATGATGCGTGACCGCTTAAGACATCGTCTCCCGCTGCTCCTTCTTTTCTTTCTTTCCGCCCTTTTTCTCCAGGCCCAGGAAAAGGTCTCTAAGGAGACGGCCGACGTTGAGAACGAGACCAAAAAGACCATTTATAAGAAACAATATCTTGGTGGGGCCTATCTTCACTCCAATGGTTGGGGATTCAATTTTGCTTATGGAAAGAACAAGACCGCCCTCCTGAAGAAGATGTTCACGATCGGTTTTGTGAACATGAAACATCCCAAGGAGTTCAAGAGCTTCAACCCGTATTATGAGGATGCCAAGGGATACTTTTTCGGGAAGTTGAACGCATTCTATATCCTTCGGCCCACCTATGGTCAAAAGGAGGTCCTTTTTGAAAAGATCCGGAACAGTGGGGTCCAGATATCTTACGAGTGGGGGGTTGGGCCGGCTCTTGGTTTCACCAAACCCATTTATTTGCAGATCGGTTTTTCCAGGCCGGGTTCCAACGGCTACGAAAGGATCGTTGAAAAGCGCTACGACCCGGACGAGCACAGGGTCGATGACATATTCGGTAGTGCCCCGTGGACAAGGGGGTTGGGAGAGCTGGGCTTTCATCCGGGGCTGACCGGCAAGTTGGGGATAAATTTCGAGTACGCTTCCGATGCTCAGACCATTACCGCGCTTGAGACGGGCCTCAAGCTTGATGCTTTTCGGAAACGGGTTCCCATTATGGCCATTGATAAAGAGGGCAATGAAGTTTCCAACGACCGGATCTTTCTCAACCTTTACCTCGCTTTTAAATTCGGCAAAAAGGTGTATCGGTAGGGGCTATTCTTAAATTTGCAGGAGTTGCGGCCGGGCCCTTGATATGATCGGCAGGGGGGGCTTTCCAGGAAAGGCAACGACAAAAAGGATAGCATGGGGCCGGCAGCGATCATAATTCCAGGAAAATGACGAAAGCGGATACAACGATAGAAAAGGAAAAAACGGAGCGGGTGAACAAAGGGAAGCCCAAGTGGCTCCGCGTCAAGCTTCCAACAGGGGAAAATTACAAAAGGGTCCGTTCCCTTGTCGATGAACACGGCCTCCATACCATCTGTGAAAGTGGAAATTGTCCCAACATGGGTGAATGTTGGGGGAACGGGACCGCGACCTTCATGATCCTTGGCAATGTTTGTACGCGTTCTTGTGGTTTTTGTGCGGTAGATACCGGGAGGCCCGGTGATGTCGACCCACTCGAACCCGGGAAGGTCGCCAAGTCCGTTTATTTAATGGACGTTAAGCATTGCGTGATCACTTCGGTCGACCGGGATGACCTGCCCGATAAGGGAGCGGAGACCTGGGCCAGCACCGTTAAGGCCGTTCGTCAGAATTGTCCCGGGGTCACGCTTGAAACGCTGATCCCGGATTTTCAAGGGGAATGGGAGAACCTTCAGCGGGTCATCGATGTGGCCCCCGAGATCGTATCCCACAATCTGGAGACGGTGAGGCGCCTCACGCGAAAGGTCAGGATCCAGGCCAAGTACGATCGGAGTCTCGAGGTGCTGAGGCGGCTCAAGCAGGGAGGGATGAAAACGAAATCCGGTATTATGCTCGGGCTCGGTGAAACGGAAGAAGAGGTCATCGAGACCATGGAGGACCTTCGTTCGGTCGGGTGCGATGTGATGACCCTTGGTCAATATTTGCAGCCTACTCCGAAACATTTGCCAGTGCAGGATTTCATCCCGCCTGAAAAATTTCAGGAATACAAGGAAGAGGGCTTGCGTAAAGGGTTCAGGTTCGTGGAAAGTGGCCCACTCGTACGGTCTTCCTATCATGCGGAGAAACACGTCTTCTGATGCATTACCGCTTGCTTTTCGACCGGAGATGGGATTTGCCCCGTTTCGGAAAATTTCGTTAATTTGTATCCTTTGAGGATTATTTGAAAGAACTTGCTCATGCGAAAACGTACGGCGACAATTGGCCTTATTAGTGGTGGTCTTCTTCTTGCAGGCGCCCTTTTTACGATCTTCAAAAAGGATGAAGCTGTTGAAAAGCACTACACTCCGCGCAATGCGGATGGTTCCATGACCGGGTATCTCGGTGCTGAACGGTATTATAATCTTGTGCGGTCCAATGTGCGGACGGGAAAAGTCGAGCCTTCGGATATCATTGAGACCCGAAAGGCCGCCAAGCGATTTGAACGGCAGCGAAGTGCGGCGCTTGACCTTGAATGGAAGAGCAAAGGGCCTTCCAATATCGGGGGTCGGACAAGGGCCATTCTTATCGATCAGGACAACCGGAATGTGATGTATGCAGGATCGGTCTCTGGCGGTGTCTGGAAATCCAATGACGGAGGGGGTAGCTGGCGTAAGTTAAGGGCCTTCAACAGCCATTTTGCTGTTTCCTGCATGGCTCAGGCGGGGAACGGAACGATCTATGTGGGTACCGGTTCCAGCCACGATGGGCCCTCTGGGATCGGGGGAAGCGGGTTCCTTGGTGGCGGTTTTTACATGAGCAAGGACGGGGGCGCCTCCTTTCAGTTGGTCAAGCCCTCCTTTGTACCCGATAGCAATCAAGCTTGGCGCACCATGGATGAAATGGTCGCCGATCCGTCCGATCCCGATGGTATTTGGGTCGCCAATAATGGGGGCTTGCACTATTGGGACCAGGGTAAGGAAACCTTAGAACGGGTTACGGATATTCCCACGACGAACGTTGACCACGTGGTGGTCTCGGCCGACGGTGGGATCGTAGCGGCTTCCACCAACTTTGGTTCCGTCTATGTATCCTGGGACGGGGGTGAGAATTTCACGGAAAAAACGGCGGCGGGAAGCAACAATATCCCATCCACGGGTGTTGGGCGCGCTGAGTTGGCCATATCCAAGGATGATCCCAGCTTCATGTACGCTTCGCTTGCGACCACCGGCGGAAGCATGCGGGGTGTTTATGCCTCTGTGGACAGTGGACGCACCTGGCACGAGATCATGCCGGGCAACAATGACCTCAATATTTTCCGCAACCAAGGCAATTACGACAATGCCATCAGTGTCTATCCCGGGGAACCGGATCGGATCCTGCTCGGGGGCGTGAAGCTTTATGAATGGAAACGCTCGCCGAACAATCTCGATCCCCCGTTCGGGCAATGGGAACAGATCGCTTCCACCAATGCACCGCCGGAAAGCCGCTTCTTCGTGCACGCCGACGTCCATAATTTTACCTGGAACAGGAAGGATGAGAGGCTTTATATCGGGACCGATGGCGGGATCACCATTTCGCCGGATATGGGTGAGGTCTTTTTCCCCAGCAACAGGGGATATGTGACCACCCAGGCTTATGGGATCGCTTTTTCAAAGGACGACAAGGTAATGGAAGGAACGCAGGACAACGGCACTTATTACGTGGACCATGAAGGGGTGAATTATCGCGATGGAAGACATGTATTTGGCGGGGATGGCTTCGATTGTGACATCTCTCACATGAATCCCAATATCATGTTCGCGAGCTCCCAGTTCGGGACTTTCCAAAGAAGTAGCGAAGAGGGCGATAACTTCAAGGATTTCCGGAGTAATGCGTTGGCCAATTCGGGATGCCGGGGTGGATTTTACACCACCATTCGCCTTTTTGAGGATCAGTGGGATGCGGATAGTCCCGATTCTGTGTTGTACGTGAATACCACGGATTCTACCCTTTACCAGGGAGACTCTATCTATTTCGAAAGCCGCACCAGTTTGCAGCATAAAGTGGGAACCACGCTTCGGGTCGGACAATTGGAACCCGATTCTGCCCTTATGCTCCAGGACCCCAAACAATCCATTTTTGCTGTGGGATACCGGGGAGATTGCGGTATATGGATCACCCGTGATGCCCTTCGGCTTGCTGAGGAGGCGGATTGGTGGCAGATCATCGAAGAAGTACCGAACAATGGTACGGTTGGCACCATGGAATTCTCCAAGGATGGAAACCACTTGTATTTTGCGACGCGAAGGAGTGGTGATGTCTACCGCATATCCGGCCTGGATAGTGCTTACCGGGATTCGACCGCTTCTTATGATGGAAATGATTATCAGCTATCCATGACCAAGATCCACGGATCCAATTCCGTTGTCACGAGCTTAGCGGTGGATCCGAACGATCCCGACCATGTCGTCATAACCAAAGGGCAGTACGGCGGTGGTGATAAAGTGATGGAATCCACCAATGCCACCAGTGCATCGGTCAATTTTACCTCCATCTGGAACAATCTCCCCTCCGGCCTTGAAGGGATGCCCGTTTATGAAGCCGAGATCCACCGGGATGATCCTGCGACCATCATCATCGGTACTGAATTCGGCGTTTATGCGACGGATGACGGTGGCAATACATGGAATCCAGAGAATGGCGGTGATATCGATCTTGTCCCCGTATTCGATGTTCGTCAACAATGGAGGGGATGGAACCAGGGAGCTTATCTCCCCGGTGCCACTTATATCGGCACACATGGAAGGGGTATCATGAAAACCGGGACCCTCGTGAGTGTGGAGGAGTCCGAAGCGGAACAAAAGAAAGAAAAGTCGCCTGTTACGGACTTGAAGGTTTATCCCAACCCGGTGCGGGATCATGCCACGTTCACATTCGAACTGAACGATCCTGAGGAAGTTCGGATGCATATCCGGAATATGAAAGGGAAACTGGTTCGTCAACTCGACCCTGCTGGTCTAACGCCGGGTAGAAATCAGGTCCGGGTGGATCTTACCGATCTGTCCCGTGGTACTTATTTCCTCAATATTGCCTCCGGCGAACGGAATAAGGTGGCCAAGTTCATCGTAACCCGATAAAAGGTCGCTATCCTTATATAGCCTTTGTGTTTTGGGAAAGGTCTTTCCCGGGGGTAGCTGTTCGTGGGTCGACCTTTTCTCGTCCAATATGACTCTTCATGGCGAAAGTTGCGGTTAACGGATTTGGAAGGATCGGACGGCTTGTGACCCGGATCCTTCTGGAAGATCCGAAGGTTGAGCTCGTGGGCATCAATGATCCAGCCGATCTCTCCACCATGGCCCATTTGTTCCAGTACGATTCTGTGCACGGAATTTATCCGGGCACTGTCGACCATTCCGATGGGGCGTTCGACATCGATGGGACGCGGGTGCCTTATCTTCAGGAAACGGATCCTGCACACCTGCCCTGGGGGGGATTGGACGTGGACGTGGTGATCGAGTCGAGCGGTCTCTTCCTGACCAGAGAGGCTGCTCAAAAGCACTTGAATGCCGGGGCCGGACGCGTTCTTTTATCCGCTCCTCCGAAGGATGAAAGCATACCCACTTGTGTTTATGGGATCAATGACGCCGATCTCGATCCCAGCGAAAAGATCGTCTCCAATGCTTCCTGCACCACCAATAACGCGGCCCCGCTCATTGATGTGCTCGATCGTGTTTGTGGCGTGGAAAGTGGATATATTACGACCGTGCACGCTTATACTGGTGACCAGCGACTTCACGACGCCCCCCATAAAGACCTTCGTCGTGCCCGCGCAGCGGCCAACTCGATCGTCCCTACCACCACGGGAGCGGCCAAAGCCATCACCAGGATCTTCCCCCACCTTGAAGGGAAAATGGGCGGATGTGGGATCCGGGTCCCTGTGATCAATGGCTCTCTTACGGATATAACCTGCACGGTCACAGAACCGGCCCGGCCGGAGATCATCAACCAAGCCTTCAAGGACGATGCGCAGGGAAAATTCCCCGGTATATTGAAATATACTGATGCCCCGCTTGTTTCCACCGACATTATCGGCGATCCGCATTCCTGCATCTTTGATTCCATGCTAACCTCCGTTGTGGAACGGGAAGTGAAAGTGGTCGGTTGGTATGACAATGAGTGGGGTTACGCCAACCGCCTCGTTGATTTCATTCGTCGCCACTGGAGTTCTTCCGATCCCCCTCCTGCTTGAAATAACGAAGGGTGGGGCCTTCCGCTTCTGTTAGTTCGATGTAAGAGAAGTGGTTGATCCAGTCCCCCGTGTTCTGGTAGAGAGCCGGTTTCCCGGATGGACTTCGATCGGCCGGTATCTCGATGTTCAGGGGAAGGTGGCGGTGGCCGAAGATGAAATGGTCGAAGTGCTCGGTCCGGAGGGTCTCTAAACAATATTGATAAAGCCACTCGTTATCAATGCTGTGAAATTGTTTTTTCTGCATCATGCGCTTTCGGCTTTTGGCCGAAAAATGATCAGCGAGCCGGATCCCGGTATTGGGATGAAGCTTGGCGAAGAGCCATTGGGAGAGAGGCGCCGTAAAGATCCTTTTCATGAACTTGTATCCCTTGTCCCCGGGACCAAGGCCATCGCCATGGCCGAGCAGGTATTTTTTTCCGAAGAAATGTACGCGAAGTGGAGAACGATGGAGGGTCATCCCGATCTCGGTCGGTAGGTAATCGAAGGTCCACAGATCGTGATTGCCGGTAAAAAAATGCAGTTCGGTCCCCCGGTCTGCCAATTCAGCCATTTTTCCGAGGAGGCGTGTATATCCTCTGGGCACCACCCGCTTGTATTCGAACCAGAAGTCGAAAATGTCCCCGAGAAAGTAAAGAGCCGTGGCCCGGTCCTTGATCCTTTCCATCCAGGCGATAAAGCGCTTTTCCCTCTCGAAACTCTCCGCTGGGGTGGGAATCCCGGCATGGAGGTCGGATACGAAGTAAATATGGGTTTTTTCTCCTTCCACTTTCCTATGGGCCGATCTTTCTCAAGCGCTCAAAGGGGGCTAATTCGTTCAACAGGAGCGTGAAACGGATGGTGCTCCCGAATCCCTCGTCGTTTATCTTCAGCTCTTCATTGATGGGGTCCGAATAGACCAGGGGAAAATAAACGGAGGCGATATCTTCGATCAATTCGAGCTCCACACCCCCATCATACAACGATCGTTCTTGTTCGTGGTCGTAACCCAGGTCCGCAAAGACCTTTAGGGGCAGCATTCCGGGCAGGTCCGATCCGATATTGAGCGCTGTTAGCATATCCGGTGATTGGCCGTGGGCCGTGGGCACCTTGAAACCCCCGTGTCGTGGAACGAATTGCCGGGAAAACAGGCCATCCCGTTCCCGCCTTCCAAAAAAGGAATGCTCGTAAGTGTGGTCTTGAGCTCCGCTGACCCCGTCCATCCGCCAATTGAATCGGGGGTCAACCGTCTCATTGACGACATGTTTGCCGGCAAAGAAGCGAAGGTCCAGTCCCTTTCCATCCGCCCCATAAAGGAAGGTTTGCTCAAGTTCAAGGGAAACACTGAAGAGCTCCGTTTTGGAAAGCGTTTTGAGGCTTAGTTCGAACGGTCTTAAAGGATGATCCAGGATGAAGTTGTAACGGCCTGTGTGGTAATCGCGCAGATCCGCATAACGATCGGCATCGAGGGGACCTTTTGCTGTAGCGCTTTCTTCGACCCGGATGAAGCGGTATTGGACCGCATGTTTTGTACGACTTCGGGGGTCCCCTTTTCCAAACGTGAACTTTAAAGCGGATGAATAGCGGGTATACTGGGCCCGCAGGGACGCATTGTCGAGGTAGTGGAAGCGTTTGGCCCCGGCTTCCAAACGGAGGTGGTTGATCGGTCCATCAAAGCCGAAGTGATGATTCCAGCCCGTTTTCGCCGTACCGGTCAAAGCGGATGATCCAAAGGCATAGAAGGGGGCCAGCGTATAATCCACCGGGGGTTCCGGCACCGTATGATTGTAGAGCCCGATCCCGGCCATGGTACCGTCGTATTTATTCCAACCGGCGATCGGGGAATAATGGATCTGGGTTCGCAGTGGGTCCTCAATCGAAAAGAGGGGACGGAAGGATGGAGGTTCGACCTTTTTAAAGGGTCCCTTTGTTCGGATCATATTGTTGTTCCGGTTCACATCGGGGGTGATCCTGCGGCCGTCGATCATGAATGCCTGGACCTGGCCTGGAAAGTAGCCCATGTTCAGGGTCTTTTCATCCCGGACCGGCGCTTTCCAAAGGGTGCGGGCGACGGTATCGTCCTGAATAATAGAGATGGGGACCGGGGCAATGATATCGCCCTTGTTCTTAATGGTCAGCTCGTACTCTTCCCCGTAGCGCATGGTTCGGTGTGTAACGGAACTGGCTTTGTAATCGAGCTTTTTGTCGGTCCGGAACATTTTCCAGAACCAACTCAGGTCCTTGCCCGTTTCCTTTTCAAAGGTGCTGACCACATCGGCAGGTTCGGGATGGCGGAATTTCCATTCTTCGTAGTACGCCTGAATGACCTCGTTGAAGACCGACCGTCCGAGATATTCCGCAAGGTAGTTGAAAAGCATAGCAGATTTCGAATAGACCATGCCCCCGTAATTGATGGGTGTAAAGGCCGAGGAACGGGCGCCGGGGGGTTGGTCCATTTCCCTCCGGGCATTCAGCCCATAGATGAGGTAATGCTGCTCGAAGGGGCCTTTGCCCTTCAATCCCATCATGTCCCGTGCCCCAGCTGGAATGGAGCCTTTTAGGGCGCCGGCCCCGGCGTACTTTTTTTCGATGTAGCGTCCTTCATAATAACTGTTCATGCCTTCGTCCATCCAGGGGTGACGTCTTTCGTTGGACCCCAGGATACCGTAGAACCAATTGTGGCCCACCTCATGTGCGATAACGCGGTCAAGGGAAAAGGCGGAACCGGCTTCACCGATCACGGTGACCATGGGGTATTCCATTCCACTTCCGGCCCCGAGTGCTCCCTGGACTGCTGAAGCCTTTTCATAAGGATAAGGCCCCACATGGCTCGAGTAATGTTCGATGGCATCCGCTACATAGCCGGCCCCCTTTTTCCAGAGCCCTCCTTCTTTGTCCGTGAACATGACCCATGTTTCCACGGTTTTGTCTGAGCCGGGGAGCTTGGCCGTGTCGATCATGACATTGTAGCGTTTGTCTGCGAACCAAGCGAAATCATGGACCCGGTCCTGGTGATAGTGGAGCGTCTTGGTCTCGTTGGAGGAAGGCGGAGGATCCATTTCCGCATCATCAAAGTCCCCTTTTTTCCGGGTCTCTTTTGCTTTTTTGCGAAGCCATTCAAGTTCGGATGGGTCTTGTAGCTGGCCAGTGGCCTGAACGACGTAATTCTCCGGCAGGGTTATGCGAACATCGTAAGTCGCGAATTCGCTGTAGAATTCCCCCTGATCCAGATAAGGCATTTCGTGCCAGCCATTGTGGTCGAAAACGGCCGGTTTCGGATACCATTGGGTGATCTGGTAGGATTGCCCCTGGTGCCCGAGCCGGGAGAAGCCCGCCTCGGGGATCACAACACGAAAAGGCGTACTGATCTCAATGGTGTCACCGGGTCCGAGTGCTTTATTCAGATCGAGGTAAGCGATATCGATGTGTTGGGAATCCCTTTCCCAGGCCACGCTATCCCCGTTCACTTTGAAATCCAGGGAATCGATCCGACCCCGGCGGTCGGGTCGGGCAAAGTAGAGGGATGCCTCTCCACCCCCTGTAAAACGGCTGTTCTCCTTGATCTGTTGGGCCAGTGCCGTTGAATTGTTCCGGTAGGCATCGGGCCACAGGTGCATGTAAATACATTGCAGGCTATCCGGGGCTTTGTTGATGTAACGGATCGTTTCGTGGCCCCTTAGGATGTGTTCCTTATCATCGAGTTCCACCCGGATGTCGTAATCCAATTCTTGTTGGAACCGGTCCTGGGCGGTTGAGCGGTGGATAGAGACAAAAAGTGAACAAGCCAGGAAAAGAAAAAAGCAATACGCTCCCTTGTATTTGAGGCAGGTGGGTCGAAGCAAGTTGGAAGGGGTAGTGTGGCGGCAAATATAAAGGAAACGAGTTTATATGAAGGAGCGCCTTCGATCGTTCCGTAACCTCTTCTTTCTTGGTTACTTTGGGCGCTTATTCAACGGTAGCTTCTGGAGTTCGATATTGACATATTTCCTTTGTTCCTGGTCTGTGCGGTGGCCTGGATCGTACCCATGATCAGTAAGGGGCTTCCATTGGGGCGGGTCCCTACAGTGGTGGTTGAGATCATGGCGGGGATCCTTCTGGGTGAGCATGTACTCGGTTTGATCCCGGAGGATAGCTACCTCGAGTTCCTCATGCTACTGGGTTTTATATTCCTGATGTTCCTGAGTGGGCTGGAGGTGGATGCAGAGACCATTATTGCGACCTTCCCCAAGCGGGGATTGACCTTCGGGAGTTTTCTGACCAACCCGCTTTTGGTCGGGCTTGGGGTTTATGTGGTGACCCTGCTTCTGTCCTTTTTTGCCGCCCATCTGATGGATGGAATGGTCTCCATTCAGAATCGGTGGTATTTTGCCCTGATCATGTCCACTTCCTCGGTCGGGGTGATCGTACCGATCCTCAAGGACCAGGGGGAGTCCGCGAAACGGTTCGGACAGATGATGTTAATATCCGCAGCGATAGCGGATATCCTGAGCATCTTTCTTTTTACCTTCACCGCCTCCTATCTCGAGCATGGTTTCCGGCACGAGCTGCTCCTTATTCTTTTGCTCATCGTTTTTTTCCTCTTGGTCTATTTCGGGGGCAAGGTCTTTGTCAAGTTGAGGCCGGTCCAGCAAGTGATCTATAAGCTTTCTCATGCCGCCTCCCAGATACGGGTGCGGGGCACCATGGGGCTTATTCTCGGTTTCGTTGTTGTTGCGCAGTTCGTTGATGCAGAGGTCATTCTGGGGGCTTTTCTCGCCGGTGTTATTATGTCCATATTCATGGACAAGGAGCGCTCATCATTGCTTGTGAAGCTCGATGGCATGGGCTATGGCTTTTTTGTGCCGATCTTTTTTATCATGGTCGGTGCCAATTTGGACCTTGAGGCCCTTCAGGATTTCGACAACTCCTTTCTCTTTCTGGGCTTGCTTCTCTCGTCCCTTTACCTGGTGAAAGTGATCCCCACCCTTGTGTGGGTACGGCTCTTTGGTTTTCGAAAGGCCCTTTCGGGGGGTGTCTTGCTCGCATCTCGTTTGAGCCTGATCATTGCGGCCGCTCAGATCGGTCTCGAGCTGGAGGTGATCACCCCGGCGGTCAATGCCGCTATTATTATCGTCGCGGTGATCACTTGTGCAGTATCTCCTCTTCTTTATCAACAGCTGAACCCGGATGAACGGGTCCGGGTCTTCAGGATGATCATCGTCGGGGGCGGAGGGGTTGCTGTTCTCCTGGCAGAAAGAATGAAAATGCATGGATACGATGTTCTGATCCTGGAGACCGATCCGGAGCGGATCGCCAAATTGAAGGAAATGGGGGTCGATGTCGTTGAAAGCGATGGGCGGGCCCTTTCGGATTATCAAGGCATTGGCTTGCAGGCCGATACATACGTTGTTGTTTTGACCGGGGATACGGACGAGGACCTGGAGATCGCCAGTATGATCCGGCGCGACCTGCAACATGAAAAAGTGATCTCGATCCCTTTCACATCCGAAGGAAAGAGGAAAATGCAAGCCAACGATATCGAAGCCCTCGATCTTGAGAAGACCCTTGCCAACAACATCGAGAACATGGTCCTGCGCCCCTCCACTTACACGGCTTTGATCGAAAGTTTCGAATCCTTTAGTGTGGAAGAGATCGTGATCAAGAACCCCGAGGTGGATGGCAAGCAGGTCAAGGACTTGCCTTTCCACAAAGAGGGATCCCTCATGTTGCTACGGCGCAAGGGGGAAATGCATATTCCCCACGGCAATACCTATCTCCGGTCGGGGGATGTGATCACGGTGATCGGGAATGAACAAGCCCTGGAGGATTTCCGGGCGAAATTGGCTTAGGCGGTCACATGGAGACCTCCCAGTGGTCGTCCTCGAGCGCGTTCTGGTAGACCTCCTGTCCTCCTCTTACTTTCCAGTCCGAATCGATCGTGAGCTTCGAACTAATGCCGCCCCGGGGATTGCAGACCATGACGATCCGGAGGCGCTCCGGGTCATAGATCTCCTGTAGGTGGTCGTACATCACGTTGATGAGCCGTTCGTAGGAGACCACGATGTTGCGTAACTGCGCGACGTATTCCTTGAGGGATTTGAGCTCAATGACCTTGTCGCTCGGATAAACGGTCAGATAGACCCGGGCGAAATCCGGCTGCCCTTTGACCCCGAGGAAAGTGAACTCCGGGATCTTGATCTTGATCTCGTAGGCCTCGTCCGAAGGATTCGGTACGGATTCGAGCAAATGCTTATCGATCTGGTCGTACAAAGCTGTTTCTGCCATAATAGAAGGATTGCTGGGATGCGGACAAATATATTCATGGAAAGGGTCTGTTCCGGGGAGATTTTTTGTGGAACAGGGTACTGCTGCCTGTTCCTCGAAAGCTTGATAGGCTCTGATCCGTTCTCACGAAAGACCGGAAAGGTCTTTGATGATCATTGAAAAGATTCGGTCGATTCAAAATAAGGGTTCATCGATATTTTTTCTTTTTTCAGCATTCCAAGTATTGTTTTAAATTATAACCATCAAAAAATTGTTAAAATATTGTTAAAAGGGAACTATGCTTTGGGGTCGTTTATATAAACTTAAAAATATTCCGGTTCAGGATTCCATTTTAATGGAATTTATATTTTCTTCCTGGCCACGGATCTTTTGAAAAGATCGATGAAAAGAACAAATTTGCCCCCGTACTTATTAGGACGAAGCTCCTTGTGAAAATGAACGATCAAAAACTGGGAATCATGACAAGATTATTCGTAACCGGGATTTTGCTATTCTGCGGCTTTCTTCAGGCAGCAATAGCACAAACCACCGTGACCGGAAAGGTCACCGATGCCAAAAGTGGTGAGAGCTTACCGGGTGTAACCGTTAAAGTGAAAGGAACACAGGCTGGTACCACCACGGATATGGATGGAAAATATGAATTGGACGTCCCGAAGAACGGGAAAACTCTTGTTTTCAGCTTTGTGGGTTACAAAAAGGTGGAAAAGGAGATCGGAGAAGGTGGAGAGATGAATGTAAAGATGGAGCCGGATGTCATGGAATTGGACCAAATGGTGGTGACTGCCTTGGGTGTTGAGAAAGAGAAAAAGGCCCTCGGGTATTCCACGCAGGAATTGGGATCTGATGAGATCGAAGAATCCGGACAGAATGATGTTCTTAAGAGTATGCAGTCCAAAGTCTCCGGAGTGAACATCAAGAGTACATCTGGCCAGGCTGGTGGCGCCACCAATATCCGGATCCGCGGAGCGGCTTCCATTAGTGGGCAAAATCAGCCCCTCTTCGTGGTCGACGGTACCCCGGTGGATAACTCTCAATTCAATACGCAAACCGCATTGGGAGGGACGGATTATTCCAATCGTATCGCCGACCTTAATCCGGACGACATCAAAAGCGTGAACGTATTGAAAGGAGGGGCTGCGGCCGCTCTTTATGGTTCCAGGGCCGCTAACGGCGTTGTGATCATCGAGACCAAATCCGGTGCAGGCGGTACACCCGGTGATCAGCTGAACATCACCGTCAAGAGTTCCGCCACTTTCAGTGAGGTGAACAAGCTTCCGGAAACTCAGGATACTTATGCCCAGGGGTCCGCTGGACAATATAACACGGGTACCTCCCTATCGTGGGGACCGAAGATCTCGGAAGTGGATCAAGTGGATCAAGCTTACGATAATGTAGGAACCTTTTTTCGAACTGGCACGAAGTTCAAGGAGTATGTTAGTGTTTCCGGGGGAGGCGCTCGATCCAATTTCTTCCTTTCCTTCTCGCGCTTGGACCAGGAAGGGATCGTTCCCGGGAACGATTACGACAAAACCTCTATAAAACTGACCGGTCAGACTCAGATCGCCAGTTGGTTGAGTGCCAAAGGGAATGTGCAATACGTGAATAGCAACTCCAGAAAGGTCCAACAAGGGTCGAACACATCGGGAGTGATGCTTGGGCTTTTAAGAACTCCGGCCAGTTTCGATAACACCAATGGGGTGGATCCCATGGAGGATTCCTCGGCTTACGAGAATCCGGATGGGACCCAAAGGTCTTACGTCGGTAGTTACGACAACCCCTATTGGACCGTGAACAAGAACCCGATGAACAAGGATCTGAACCGGATCATCAGTAGTGCTAATGTGACGGCGGATCCCACACCGTGGTTGAACATTACGTGGCGAACCGGGTTGGATTATTATTCCGATCGTCGGAAACAGATCTTTGCGATCAATTCCCGAACTTCTCCCGCTGGGGGGATCATCGAGGACCAGTATTTCGATCGGGAGATCAATTCCGACTTCATGGTCACCGCCAATACGGATTTCAGTGACAAACTGTCGGGAAGTCTTATGCTGGGGCATAACTGGAATCAACGGTTCAATCAGAACCTTCAGGTCAATGCCAATGGACTCGCGATCCCTGAATTCTACAACATCAGCAATGCAGAGTCTTTCAGTGAAAGCGAGTCGCAAAGCATTATCCGTACGACGGGCCTTTATAGTGAAGGCAAATTGAGTTATGAGGATTACCTCTTCCTGAATCTTACGGGAAGAATGGATAAATCCTCTACATTCCGGGGAGGAGAGGAATTCTTCTTTTATCCCTCCGCGAATGTTGGCTTTGTCTTCACCGACGCGCTTGGGATGGGTGATAACGACATACTTCCTTACGGGAAGTTGCGCGTTTCTGTTTCTCAGGTTGCGAATCAGCCCCCGGCCTTCGCAACCAAGACGCGGTACGCCCAGCCGTATTATAACGGAGGTTTTCTGGATGTTGATGCCGGCGGGTCCGGATTCCCCTTTAACGGGAGGATCGCTTATGGTCTTGAGGACGACATCGGGAACGCGGACCTTGAACCGGAGAAGACGAAATCCTTTGAGGTTGGAACGGATCTGAGGTTCCTTTCCAATAGGATTGGGTTGGACTTTACCTATTACAGTACAACGGGGACCAAGCAGATCTTTGAGGTGCCTCAGGCCTCGTCCTCTGGATATTCCTCCAAGATCCTGAACGCTGGGGAGATCTCCAACGAAGGGATAGAGATCCGATTGCGAGTGACCCCGGTGAAGAGCGAGAACTTCAAGTGGGACCTTACCGGGAATTTCTCCCGAAACACCAATATGGTGGAAAGCTTGGCCCCAGGGGTTGAAGAGGTCGGCCTCGTCGGTTTCGCCGGCATTACCTCCAATGCGGTTGCTGGTGAGGAATACGGTACCATGTTCGGGGAGCGTTTCCAAAGAACCGATGATGGCGAATTGATCATCGACCCCAATACGGGTTACCCGGTTCAAGACCCGGAAGAAGGAACATTGGGGAATCCCAATCCTGATTGGAAACTGGGGATCACCAATAAATTGGAGTACAAAGGGATCAAACTTTCCGCGCTCTTGGAGATCAAGCAAGGTGGTGAGCTTTGGAACGGGACCCGGGGCGCGTTGGACTTCTTTGGTCGGAGCAAAGGGACTGCTGAAAACGATCGGAGCCAGCCCCGCGCGATCGAGGGTGTGATCGGAGAAGATCCCGATGGAGATGGGATCTATCAAAGCACGGGGCAGAAAAACAACATCAAGATCAATGAGTTCGCCTACCGTGTACAAGGTCCCGGGAGTGTTTTCACGGGCCCGGCTGGTCCTTACGTAGAGGATGCGAGTTGGGTTCGGCTTCGGAACGTCTCTCTTTCCTACACGTTCTCTCCGGATATGTTGAAGAACACCTTCTTCCAAAGCATCTCTGTGACCGCTGGTGGGAACAATTTGCTGTTGATCACGGACTATACCGGGATCGACCCCGAGACCAATTTGACCGGGGCGACCAACGGTCAAGGGCTGGATTACTTCAACATGCCTTCAACAAAGAACTACACGTTCTCCGTGAAGTTCAACCTCTAAACAAAAGTTGCTACGAACGCGAATTCAAAATAGATCCGTTGTTATGAAACCTTTCAAATTCCTTAAAACGGGCAAAATCCTTTCTCTCACCTTGATGACTAGTTTTGTCTTTTTTGCGTGCGAGAAGGATATCACTGAATTGGACAAAAGTCCGAATCAGCCCGAAAACGCCTCCATGGATGTGATCCTCCCGGGGGCTCAGGTCGGCACCTTTTATTTGTACGGAAACGACCTTTCCCGGATATCATCCATGCTGACCCAG
>CAYVSK010000006.1:35036-52984 GCA_964453635.1 uncultured Weeksellaceae bacterium
GCAAATGGCCGGAACGGATAGGCAGTACACGGCTATCGATGTGTACCAGATCACCGAATCCGAAACCGGTGGCATTTGGGGTGATGCCTATACAGGTCAGATCAATGATCTGAGCGTTTTGATAAAAAAGGCTGAGGAGAAAAATTCCCCGCATTACAAAGGCGTAGCTCAGGTGCTGTTGGCGATGTCCTTTGGCGCTTTGACCGATGTTTTCGGGGATATTCCCTTTTCCGAAGCCGCGAAAGGGACCCCGGCCTCCGGTGAGAGTGATGGAAACGAGATCCTCAATCCCAAATACGATTCCCAAAAACAGATCTATAGTGGGATCATTAGCATGCTCCAAGACGCCCGGAAAAATCTTCAGGCATCTTCCAGCCTGCTGAGCCCGGGGAGTGATGATCTCATTTATGGTGGGGAGCTTTCCAAATGGGTAAAGGCTACCAATGTGTTGTTGGCCCGGTATACCATGCATCAAAGCAAAAAACCCGGGGATCAGGAGCAGGAAGTATTAAATATCCTGAACAACAACAGTGCTTTCACTGGTAATGCGGAGAACATGAAAGGAGAATTCACCGGCTCCGGTACGGATCAGTCCAATCCCTGGTTCCAATTCAATCAAACGCGGAGCGGTTACATCAGTGCTGGTGGTAAGATGGTGGACACCCTTAAAACCATGGGAGATCCGCGGATCGGTCCTTTTTATAAAGGGGATTCTGCTGTAGGCTCCTATCCCGGGCAATATAATACCGATGCCAGCGAGATCGGCCCCTTCTACGGTTCAGCCAGTTCTCCTGTTCCGCTGGTAACGTATGTGGAACAAAAGTTCATCAGGGCCGAGGCTGAGTTGGAAGTGAACGGTATCGCCGCAGCGGCCACCCCGCATTTTGAGGAGGCCTTGACCGCCTCTCTGAAGAAATTCGAGGTGCCCGATCCTACTTACGTAAGCGATCAGGTTTCTAAGTTTTCCAGTATGACCGATAAGACGGAGGCGAAGAAATTCCTGATGCTGCACAAGTGGATCGCGATGTTCACCCACAGTGAAGCTTTTGTCGATGTTCGGCGGACAGGGTATCCGGAATTGGATCCGGCACTCAATGCCACCCAGATACCGAGAAGGCTGCCCTATCCCGTTGAGGAACGGAACAACAATTCGAATTATCCCGGCACCAAGCCGATCGATCAAAAGCTCTGGTGGCAGAATTGATCCCGTAGCGTAGCGGTCCTGTTTGTTTGGGTAAAAAAGTCCCTGCACCTTGAGGTGTAGGGACTTTTTTTATGAAAAAAAGAAAGGTTTAAACGTAGCTCTCTATATCTTGTTCCGTGATCCGGTCTCCGGCCAGAATGGTCAATCGTTCCATTACATTCCTCAATTCCCTGATGTTGCCGGTCCAGTTCACGTTCTTGAGGTTTTCGAGCGCTTTTTTGTCGATAGACTTTTTTGGAATACCCTGTTCTTTGGAGACCTCATCCAGGAAATGGTCAACGAGGAGGGGAATATCGGAAGGGCGTTCGTTGAGGGAGGGAACCCGGATCTTGATCACGTTGAGGCGGTGGAAAAGGTCCTCTCTGAAATGGCCTTCTTCGATCACCTGTTCTATAAGTTTATTGGTCGCTGCGATCACCCGGACATCCACTTTGATGGGGCGATCGCCTCCAACCCTTGTGATGGTATGTTCCTGGAGGGCCCGGAGGACTTTCGATTGAGCGGATAGGCTCATATCCCCGACCTCATCGAGAAAGAGCGTACCCCCATTGGCCTGTTCGAATTTCCCTTTCCGTTGTTTCACGGCGGATGTAAAAGCGCCTTTTTCGTGGCCGAACAACTCGCTTTCGATCAATTCCGAGGGAATCGCGGCACAATTGACTTCCACGAAAGGCATTTGCGAGCGTTGGCTTTTTTCGTGTAATTGTCTTGCCACCAATTCCTTGCCTGAGCCATTGCCGCCCACGATCATGACCCGGGCATCGGTGGGGGCCACCTTGGTGATCATTTCTTTCACCTCTTGGATGGCTTTCGAGTTCCCGATGATCTCGTGCTCTGTCTTTTTCTTTTGCGCTTTTTTTCGCAGTTCTTTGGTCTCTTCCACCAGATTCGATCGGTCGAGGGCATTCCTTAGGCTGACGAGGGTCCGGTTCAGGTCGAGGGGCTTCTCGATGAAATCGTAAGCCCCCTTTCGAATGGCCTCCACGGCGGTATCGATGGTCCCATGCCCGGATATCACGATAAAAGCACTGTCGATCCCTTTTTCTCTGGTCTTTTCCAGAACCTCCAGCCCATCCATCTCCGGCATTTTAATATCGCAAAGGACGGCGTCAAATTTTTCCTTTTCCATGCGCTCCAAACCCTTTGGTCCGCTTTCCTCGACCGCGACCTCGAACCCTTCATCCGTAAGGATCTCGTTCAGGGTCTTCCGAATGCTTTTTTCATCGTCTATGACCAAAACCTTTGACATGGAGCTTTTTTATTTTTAGAAAAGGAAAAACAGGGCGCAGCTTCACCCCTCATTTCTGACGAGCCATTTCCAGAGTTCTTTGTAAGTGGCCTTTTTCCCGTACATTAGGATGCCTGTGCGGTAAATCCGGGCTGCCAGCCATGTAGTGAAGAGAAATCCAAGGACCAACAGCAACATGGAAAGGATCAATTGCCAAACGTTCCCGGCATCGAAGCCAATAGCGACTTTGACCATCATGACGACCGGGGAGGTGAGGGGAATGATGGAAAACCACACTGCTGCCGGTCCTTCCGGGTTTTGGAGCGCCATTTCGGCAACAATGAAGCCAAAGATCAGGGGGATGGTAAGGGGCATCATGAACTGTTGGGTGTCCGATTCGCTGTCGACCGCGGCACCAACGGCTGCAAATAGAGCACTGTAGAGAAGGTAGCCCCCGAGGAAATAGAAAAGGAACATCCCGAGCATGAAGGGAAAATCGATCCGATCGATCACGTTCAGGACCGGATTCTCGCTCTTGTCCACCTGGGATGCTTCAGCTTTTTTCTCCAGCTCCGATGACACCTGGGTTTGTTCCATGATGTTGGCCGGGTCGTAGCGGTCGAAAATGAAGGTGGAATAAAGGGCTGAAGAGAGAAGCAACGTAAAAACGATCCACAAAACGAACTGAGTGAGGCCAACGAGTGCCACCCCTACGATCTTGCCCATCATGAGCTGAAAAGGGCGGACCGAGGATACGATCACCTCGACGATCCGGTTGGTCTTTTCCTCGATCACTCCACGCATTACCTGGACCCCGTACATGAAAATGAAGATGTAGATCAGGAGGGCGAAAAAGAAGCCCACGAAGGCCAATTCACGCTTGTATTTGTCCGCTTTCCCTGTATCGATATCGATGCTCTTGAGGTTCACGCTTGTTCGGATCTCCCTGTAGTCCCTGGGGTCGATATCGTTCACGCGGAGTTTGAGGTCCTCGAGGACCCGTTCCAGCTCCGATGAGATGTATTTCTGGGTGAAGAAACTCGGTGCATTTTTGTAATAGAGCTCGAAGCTGCTCGTTTTCATCGGTTCCTCGTTGATGTAAAGGAGCAGATCGTATCGGCTCTCCATGAAGGCCTTATCGCTGATGTCCTCCTGCTGGTAGAAAAAGCGGACCTCCTCGGAGTTCTCCAGGTCCTCGGTCACCAGTTCCTGTTTGTCGATCACCAGGACCCGCTGGATGCCACTTTCGGATAAGCCAAGCCATACGGCGAGGGTGATCATCCCTGCGATGAGGATCGGGCCCAGGAAGGTCATCACGATAAAAGCCTTTTTCTGGACCCGGGTCAGGTACTCCCTCTTAATGATTAGCGGGATCTTCTGCATGGCTTGTGTTGCCTTGGTTTACCACGTCTATGAAGATGTCGTGCATGGAGGGCACGACCTCCTTCATTTCGTGGATCTCGGCGTAGGGCATGATCGCATTCAGGAGTTCGTTCGCGGACCGGTCCCCGAGGATCCGGACGCGGGCATAATGCAGGTCTTTTTCAGTTTTTTGGTCCACAAGCTCAAAATCCGTCCACAACGCGTTCGCGAAACCGATCATGTTGCCCTTGAAACGGATATCATAGGCTTTTTTGCTATAGGTCCGGCGGATCTCGCTCACGTTCCCGTCCAGGACCTTTCGAGCTTTGTGGATCAGGGCGATATCCTCGCAAACCTCCTCCACGGATCCCATATTGTGCGTGGAAAAGATGATGGTGGTCCCTTCTTCCTTGAGATTCATGACTTCCTCCCGGAGCAGTTCCGTATTTATGGGGTCGAAACCACTAAAGGGTTCATCCAGGATCAATAAGCGGGGTTCGTGGATCACGGTCGTAATGAACTGAAGTTTCTGGGCCATGCCTTTGGAGAGCTCCTCGACCTTGCGGTCCCACCATTCGATCAGCTCGAACTTTTTGAGCCAGGAACGAAGTCGCTCCCGTGCCACGGAAGCGGAGAGCCCTTTCAGTTGAGCCAAGTACATGGCCTGTTCTCCGACTTTCATTTTGCGGTACAATCCCCGCTCCTCCGGCAGGTAACCGATCGCTTCGGTGTGAGACGCCTTTAGGGGGGATCCGTCGAAGGTAATGCGTCCGATGTCCGGGGCGATGATCCGGTTAATGATGCGGATCAGGGTGGTCTTTCCCGCACCATTCGGCCCGAGGAGGCCGAATATAGTCCCCTCGGGAACATCCAGATCGACATTCTGCAGGGCCGTGTGTTCCCGATATCGTTTCGTGATATTTTGAATGGAGAGGAGGGCCATCGAAAAGACAAAAATAAAAGATCGGGTTTTCCAGTTCTGGAAAGGCCGCAGTGGTCCATTCCTTGCTTTCCGGAGCAAGGGGCCGAATGACCAGTTCGACGTCTTTTCTGCCCGAAGAAGTTCAGCTGAACATTTCCTTCACCTTCTCGAAGAAACCCTTGTCATTGTGGGAGGGATCGGGTGCGAAATTCTCCGATTCCCGGAATTGTTCGATGATCTCCTTCTCTTCTTTGGAGAGTTTTTGGGGGGTCCACACATTAACATGGACAAGGAGGTCTCCTTCGCCGGGCGTTTCCACGCTTGGAAGGCCTTTTCCTTTAAGCCTGAGGGTCTTCCCGCTCTGGGTCCCTTCTTCGATCTTGATCTTGGCCTTTTTCCCGTCGATCAGGGGCACTTCGTAGTTCGCTCCAAGGGCGGCATCGGCAAAATTGATGTAGAGGTCGTAGTGGAGGTTCTTCCCCTCGCGGGTGAAATATTCGTGGGGTGTTTCCTCGATCACGACCAGGAGATCCCCCGGAACGCCACCACGGGCGGCTGCATTCCCTTTTCCCTTTACGGATAATTGCATGCCGTCCTCTACGCCGGCCGGTATATCCAGCGAGATCTCTTCTTCGTCCCGGACAATACCGTCGCCATTGCAAGCCGGGCATTTGTCCTTGATGGACTGGCCTTCTCCGCCGCAGGTCGGGCAGGTCTGGGTGGCCTGCATCTGGCCGAGGATGGTGTTCGTTACCCGGGTCACCTGGCCACTACCGTGACAGGTGTCGCAAGTATGCAGGGCTTTTCCGTCCTTGGCACCGGTTCCGGAGCATTTCCCGCATTCGCCGTATTTGTTGACCCGGACCTTTTTCTCGACGCCTGTTGCGATCTCTTCGAGGGTCAACTCCAGTTTGATGCGGAGGTTGCTCCCCTTTCGTCTGCGTCTTCCTCCGCCCCTGCTTTGGCCGAAACCACCACCGAAGGCACCGCCGAAGATATCCCCGAACTGGTCGAAGATATCGTCCATCGACATGCCGCCACCGGCACCGCCAAAACCTCCGCCTTGAGCGCCGCCGACACCGGCATGGCCGAATTGGTCGTATCTTTTCCGTTTATCCGGGTCCCCAAGGACCTCGTACGCATCAGCGGCCTCTTTGAACTTGTGTTCCGCTTCTTTGTCGTCGGGGTTTTTATCCGGGTGGTATTTCAGGGCCAATTTCCGGTATGCTTTCTTGATCTCGGCATCCGATGCGTCCTTCGAAACCCCGAGGATCTCGTAATAGTCTTTCTGTGCCATGATGCAGTCTCCTAATTCGCTTTCTTATAGAGCGGCTCCTTGTTTTTTGTTCGGGTCGCTACGGGATGCTCCCATTTATTCCCCAACGACGACTTTGGCGAATCGGAGGACATTGTCGTTGAGGTAGTATCCTTTCTCCACTTCTTCGATCACCTTGCCCTTTTCCTCCTTCGAGGGAGCGGGTTGTTTGGTCATGGCCTCGTGCTCTTCCACGTTGAAGAGCTTCCCTTTGGCCTCCATTTCCTGCAGCCCCTCTTTTTCGAGGATGTCCTTCAGCTTGTTGTATATCAGTTCAAAGCCTTCTTTGAGTTTTTCTTCGCCCACTTCATTCTCTCTGTTCGTCTGAATGGCCCGTTCGAAATCATCAAGGACGGGGAGGAGTTGCTTGATGATATCCCCGCTGGCGTTCCGGATAATATCGGCCTTTTCTTTTTTGGTGCGCTTTTTATAATTGTCGAACTCCGAGAATAAGCGAAGGTACTTCTCCTCAAGTTCCTCCAATTTCCGATCCTTTTCACTCTTCGAACCGTTCTCCGTGCTCTTTTCTTCTGCTTGAGCATCGCTCTCGTCCGGAGCAGGATCCTTTTCTTCGCTTGCTTCCGCAGTTTCTTCAGCTTCAGGGTCCCCCTGGTCCGCCGTGGGGTCCCCGCCGAAGCTGCTATCAGCCTGTTCTTCACCGGTGTTTTGTTGCTGACCGCCTGTCCCCTCGGCGTTCTGATCAGCGTTATCGCTACGGCTTTTCTCTTCCATTTCGGAATTATTTAGAGACTCGTTCTTCATTTTTTACAGGGATCGCTTTTTCCGGTATTCGTTGTCGTCTGAACGGATCTTCCGATCTTTTGCCATCCCACTGGAACGGACAGATCGTCACCCACTTTTTCTGATCGTTCGCTGTTTCCGCTCAAATGACAGTATGCATTGGAAAGTTGTTCACAAGAAGGGGCTCCTTTGGGCTTTAGAGTTCTTCAACCAGCTTGTCGATCTCTTTGTGCAGTGGCTCGCGCCGGAGGTTCTTTGCGATGATCCGCCCTTCTTTGTCGATCAGGAAATTATAGGGGATCCCTTTGATCCCGTATTTTTTGACCGCTCTTGAATTCCAGAAATTGAGGTCACTGACGTGATGTTTCCAGTCGAGCCCATCCTGTTCGATCGCTTTTTTCCAGTCCTTTTTCCGTTTGTCGAGGGAAACACTGAAGATCTTGAATCCTTTGGCGTCCTTGAATTCCGCATCCTTGTACTTTTTGTGGGCCCTTACAAGGTTGGGGTTTTCCCGTCGACAGGGGCCGCACCAAGCGGCCCAGAAATCCACAAGAACGATGTTCCCGCGCAGGTCCGAAAGGCGGTATTTGTTCTCCCGATCCGGGGCTTTCATGGCGATATCGGGTGCGATCTGGCCGATGTTCGTCCCTGTATTGTCCTGCTTTGAGGACCTGTTCTGTCCGTTGTTGTGGTAGATGATGCCGAGGCAGAGGAATGCGACGGCGAGTGCTGTTAGCAGGAAATTTTTGGTACGCATAGGATCGTTGCGACTTGGTTCTCCGGTACGTTAACAATCACCGTGCCGTATCGGTTTCGCACAGGATCACAAAGGTAAAGATCCTTAACAGGAGATAAACCGTGGGATCATCTTTCCTCTTCAATTCGTTCTATTTTGGCTCCCAGGTTTTTGAGTCTTTCATCGATGCGTTCGTAGCCCCGGTCTATTTGGTCGATGTTGTGAATGCGACTCTTCCCTTTTGCCGAGAGGGCAGCAATGAGGAGGGAGACTCCGGCGCGGATGTCGGGGGAGGTCATTTCGATCCCCCGGAGCGGAGCTTTTCTTTCGAGGCCGATCACGGTGGCCCGGTGCGGGTCGCAAAGGATGATCCGCGCACCCATGTCGATGAGTTTGTCCGTAAAGAAGAGCCGGCTCTCGAACATTTTTTGGTGGATGAGGACGCTGCCGGAGGCCTGCGTGGCCACGACCATGACCACACTGAGGAGGTCAGGTGTGAAATTCGGCCAGGGTCCATCAGCGATCGTCAGGATGGACCCATCGATGAAGGATTCCACCGTGTAAGGGGATCGTCCCTTCACGTGGATGTCTTCGCCCTCGATCTCCAGATCGATGCCCAATCGGCGGAAAATATCCGGAATGATGCCCAGGTGGTCTACCCCGGCCTTTTTGATGGTCAGATCGGAAGCGGTCATGGCAGCCAGGCCGATGAAGCTCCCCACTTCGATCATGTCAGGTAGCAATTCGTGTTCACCGCCTCCGAGGTTGTCCACACCATCGATCCGGAGGTAGTTCGAACCGATGCCTTCGATACGGGCACCCATGGAGGTCAACAGGTGGCACAATTGCTGGATATAAGGTTCACAGGCCGCATTGTAGAGGGTGGTCCGTCCGGGGGTCAGGGTCGCGGTCATGATCAGATTGGCCGTCCCCGTGACGGAGGGTTCGAAAAGGTGGATGTAGTTCCCTTTCATGCCCTGGCCATCGATCACATAGGTCCGTCGGGACCGGTCGTAGTCGAATGTGGCCCCCAGTTTCTCGAAGCCTTCAAAATGAACGTCCACGCGCCTCCGTCCGATCTTGTCGCCACCGGGTTCCGGGATGAAGCCTTGCCCGAAGCGGGCGAGGAGGGGGCCGATCAGTAATACGGAGCCCCGGAGACGGGTGCTTTTCTCCTGAAAATCGGAAGAGTTCAGGTGTTCCAGGTCTATATTGTCGGCCGTGAAGCGGCAGCTCCCTTTTTTCAGCCTTTCCACCCGGACCCCGAGCCCCTCGAGGAGGTCAATGGTGAGTTGAACATCCTGGATCTCGGGGATCCCGTGAATGGTGACGGGTTCCTTCGTTAAAAGAGTGGCTGCGATCACCTGGAGGGCCTCGTTCTTGGCACCCTGGGGGATCAGTTCCCCTTTTAACTCGTGCCCACCGGTGACCTCAAAGACCGCCATTGATCAATTCTTCTTGTTGCGGCGGTTTTGGTTTCCTCGATTGGGTTTTTTGCCTTGATTCTTACCCCCTGCGGGCGCTTTTTTCTTCCGTTTTTTGAGGACTTCCTGGGTGGAAATGAGCTGTTCGGGGTCCTTGACCTTGAGCTCCCCGTTGGAGAGTTTCGACAGGTGTTCCAGGATGACCTCATCGTTTACCGAATCCCGGTTCCAGTTGAGGTAGGAGCGCTTCATGAGGTTGGCGATCGTGAGGACCAGGGCATCCTTTTCCTCTCCTTCCGGGTAGGTCCGTGCCTTGTCGATCAGCAGTTCGATCGTTTTGCCGTATTGCTCGAAAGTGATCCGGTTCGGTGGATAGGGGACGGGTTCCGGTGATTTCTGGAAGGTCTCCGGGCTGGGTTTGGGATACGGGGCATCCACGTCGAGCTTAAAGTTCGACATGATAAAGAGTTGATCCCAGAGCTTTTGTTTGATGTCCCCGTTCTGGATCTGTTTCTGGCCGCCCGAGTAAAGCTGGCCCATGATCTCGATGATCTCTCTTGCTGCGGCATTTCGCTCTTCACGGTCCTCGATGGTGAGGATGTGGTCGATCATCTTCTGGATGTTCCGGCCGTACTCCGGGATGATCAGATGCGGCCGTTGCGAATTGTATTCAAGCTCCATGGTGATTGGGATTGTAGGAATGATCGTTAAAGCGTGCTCAAATGTAAGGAATTTCGGATCGCTCCGGATCGGCCTTAGCCGATAACTTCCAGTTTGGCGAATTTCAGAAGGAGTTTCTTTTGTCCGACCTGGGGGAAGAACACCACAGCCTTTTCATTGGGTGGTTGGCCTTCGATCTTGATCACTTTGCCCTTGCCGAAGCGCTGGTGTTGTACCTCCGCCCCGGTGGGGATCGATCCTTCCCCGTTCTCTTCCCCCTGAGAAGCTTCCGTTCGGATCCTTTTAAGGTTGCGTTTCGGGCCGGCAGGGCTTGCTTCTTTTTTCGGGGCTTTGGTGCCGGACCTGGCTCCAGAAGACCGCTTTTGTTCTCCCTTTTCCTGTCCGTTACCGGCAGGGGAAGGGTCATCGTGGAAGGTTTCCAACAGAGAAGGGTCCACTTCGTCGAGGAAACGGCTCGGTTCCTGGTCATGCAATTCCCCCCACTTGTAGCGGGTCAAGGCATGGGATAACCAAGCTCTCTTCTCAGCTCTCGTCAGGGCCACGTAGAAGAGCCTCCGTTCCTCTTCCAGGCCTGACCGTGAATTGGTGGCCATGGCGGAGGGGAACAGCTCCTCCTCGAGGCCGACGATGAAGACATAGGGGAATTCCAGCCCCTTTGCTGCATGCACGGTCATCAGCGAGATCCTGTCCGCCTCTTCGTCATCTTCTTCGGCATCCGTGAGTAGGGCCACTTCGACGAGGAAATCGCTCAGGTCGGGGTAACTTCCGTCCTCCCGCAAATTCGTCTCCATGAATTCCTGGATCCCGTTGAGCAGCTCTTGAATGTTCTCGTAACGGCTGATCCCTTCGGGGGAGCGATCGGCGTAGAGTTCCTTGAGGATGCCGGTCGACCGGGCGATCTCGGTGGCGGTATCGTAGGCATTATGGGTCTTCACTTCCCGGGAGAAGCGTTCGATCATATTGGCAAAAGCCTGTAGGCGCTCCCGGGTCCCCTTGTTGAAGGATACATGGTACTGTTCCGGGGCGATCAGAACGTCCCAGGGGCTGACCCCGTTATCGGTGGCCGCAACGATCAGTTTGTCGACCGAGGTTTCCCCGATGCCGCGTTTGGGAAAGTTGATGACGCGCTTCAGGGACTCCTCATCGTAGTGATTGATGGCCAGGCGGAAATAGGCGAGTAAGTCCTTGACCTCTTTTCGTTGGTAAAAGGAGACGCCGCCGTAGATCTTGTAAGGAAAGTTCCTTTTTCTCAGGGACTCTTCGAGCGAGCGGGATTGGGCATTGGTCCGGTAAAGGATCGCGAAGTCCCGGTAATTCGCCTTTTCCTTCTCGCGCACTTCCGCTATTTCGTTGGTCACCAGCATGGCTTCCTCATTGTCGGTGGCTGCTTTGAAGGAACGAATGGGTTCACCGGGCGCGTTCTCCGTCCAGACCTGTTTGCTGATCTGCTCAGCGTTGTTCCCGATCACACTGTTCGCGGCATTTACGATGGTCTGGGTCGAGCGGTAGTTCCGTTCCAGCTTATAGATGGCGTGGTCCGGATAGTCATTCTGGAAGTTCAGGATATTCTGGATGTTCGCTCCCCGGAACCCGTAAATGCTCTGGGCATCGTCACCGACCACACAGATGTTCTCGAAGCGGGCCGCCAGTTTTTTGATGATGAGGTACTGGGCATGATTGGTATCCTGATATTCATCCACGAGGATGTAGCGGAAGCGGTCCTGGTATTTGCTCAGGACATCCGGGTGGTTCTCGAGGAGCACGTTCGTTTTGAAGAGGAGATCGTCGAAATCCATTGCCCCTGCCTGAAAACACCGTTTGTCGTAGATTTTGTAGATGGTGCCCAGATAGGGGCGTCTCGATGCTTCGTCATCCGCCTGAATATCGGGGTCCTGGAGGTAATCCTCTGGCGATAGCATGTCGTTCTTTGCACTCGATATCCTGCGCTGGACGATATTGGGCTTGTAGACCTTCGGGTCCAGTTGAAGTTCTTTGACAACCCGTTTGATCAGATTTTTGGAGTCGGTCGTGTCGTAAATTGTGAAGTTGCTCGGGAATCCCGTTTTTTCGGGTTCCATCCGGAGGATCCGGGCAAAGGTGGAGTGGAAGGTCCCCATCCACACGTTGCGGGCTTCGCTCCGGCCGATAACACCGCCGATCCGTTCGCGCATTTCTCTTGCGGCCTTGTTGGTAAAGGTTAGCCCCAGGATCGTAAAAGGGTCGATGCCTTGTTGGATCAGGTAAGCGATGCGGTAGGTCAACACCCGCGTCTTCCCCGAGCCCGCTCCGGCAATTACCAACATCGGGCCGTCAATATGCTCAGCGGCCGCTTTTTGGGATTCATTGAGGTCCTTTAGGAATTCCATCCCTGCAAAACTAAGAATTCGGGTGCCGCTATGCTTATCCTTGCTTCCTTGTTCGGTGGTCTACCCGGAGGCGGTCCGTAAGTGGCTCATGCAGGGGTTGTAACGGGATCGAAAAGGGGCGACCTGTTCTTATTGAGAGAAGTTGCTTTCCCTTCGGACTATAGCGCTTCGAAGTGTGCCGTAAAATGGCGCAGAAAACGCGGTTCGTAGCGGATCCGGAGCCCCGTTGAGCGCTCCTCGTCGGCCATGATATGCTCAAAGACCTCGACCACATAGTCCATGTGGCTTTGGGTGTAGACCCGCCGCGGTATGGCGAGGCGGACCAGTTCCATCCGGGCCGGGATCAGGGCCCCGTTCTCATCGTAGGTCCCGAACATCACCGAACCCACTTCTACGGCCCGGATCCCGCCTTTCAGGTAAAGGTCACAAACCAAGGCTTGTCCCGGATATTGATCGACAGGGATCCGGGGATAAAGGGCATGGGCATCGACATAGATGGCATGGCCACCCGGTGGCTGAACAATGGGGACTCCGCGTTCGCTCAGTTTCTTGCCCAGATAGGCGGTGCTGCTGATCCGGTATTGGAGGTAGTCGGGGTCGAAGACTTCCCGGAGCCCCATGGCCATCGATTCCATATCCCGGCCGGCCAGTCCCCCGTAGGTGGTGTAGCCTTCGGTGATGATGAGCATGTTCCGGCACGCCTCGGCCAGTTCGGCATCCTTGACGGCAAGGAAGCCGCCGATGTTGACGAGGCCATCTTTTTTTCCGCTCATGATACAACCATCGGCAAGGCTGAACATGGCCTGTGCGATCCCGCGGTAGGAATATTCCGCATAGCCTTCCTCGTCGTGTTTGATGAACCAGGCGTTCTCAGCGATGCGGCAGCTATCCAGGATGAAGAGGACCCCGTGTTCCCGGCAGATCGCCTGGACCTCTTCTGCGTTCCGCATGCTCACCGGTTGGCCACCTCCGCTGTTGTTGGTGACCGTGAGGATCAAGGCGCCAATGTTCTCCGCCCCTTTTTCCTGAATGGTATCCGTTAGCGCTTTTGTGTCGATATTGCCCTTGAAGGGGACGGCTTTTGCTGGCTCCCTTGCTTCAGCCACGGGCAGGTCGATGGCTTCTGCGCCCGAGAACTCGATATTGGCCCGGGTGGTGTCGAAATGCGTATTGCTCAGGAAGGTCTTTCCCGGTCCGCCCAGGTGGCCGTACAATATGCGTTCACCCGCTCGGCCCTGATGGGTCGGGAGAATGTGGGGAAAACCCGTAAGGTCACGGACCTCTGTTTCCAATCGCCGCCAACTCGAAGCGCCTGCATAGGATTCGTCCCCCCGCATGAGTTCCCCCCATTGGTCGTGACTCATGGCTGAGGTCCCGCTGTCGGTGAGGAGGTCGATGATCACCTCGTCAGAACGGAGGAGGAAGGGGTTGTAATGGGCTGTCTTGAGATAATGTTCCCGTTCTTTTTCTGTGCTCAACCGGATGGGCTCCACCGTTTTGATCCGGAACGGTTCGATAATGGTACGGAATGCCATAGAACATGCTTTTTCTAAGGGGGGCGCAAGAATAGGAAACCCTGGGGCCAGAAAATATGATCCGGATCATTTTTGGGCTTGAGCTTCCTTTCAAAACCCTTTACTCTTTACCAAGGAGTTGATATCCCGGAGGTTGCATCTCGGTATTGGGTACTGAACACTCGTATTCTACAGCTTTAGGACCCCATAGCGTATCCCATTTCCGGTCTTCAGCAGCGTCCTCTACTCGTCCCTCAATTTCGCGTTCACCTCCTCCCGGAGCTTCTTGAGGAGCTTGTCCATGACCTTGTCGATGCGGTCCTCGGTGAGCGTCTTTTCGGGATCCTGGAGGATCACCTTGATGGCGTAGGAACGCTTCCCTTCCTCGATCTTTTTCCCTTCGTACACGTCGAAGAGGTCGACCCCCTGGAGGAGCTTTTTCTCAGACTGGCGCACCACCCGCTCGATCTCGGCGAAGGGGGTGGACTTGTCCACGACCAGGGCCAGGTCACGCCGTACGGGCGGGTATTTGGAAAGGGGTTCGTAGGGGCTTTGAGGCTTTTTCTCGATCTGCTCGAAGATCGCATCCATGTCGACCACGCCGTAAAAGACCGGCTGGTCGATGTCGAAGCGCTCCAGGAGCTCCTCGCGGACCCAGCCGAGCTCTGTTGCGGGTTCGTCCTGACCGATGCTGAGGGAAAGCCCGTCCGCCAGAACTTCGTTTCGGGTTGGGCCGGCTTCGGCATGCTCCCAGAGACCAACGCGCATGAGCACGTTCCGCACGGCGGCCTTCATGTCGTAAAAGGAGGCTTTATCGTCGTGGCCCCGCCAACTTTCGGGTTCCCTGCGGACCGTCATGAAAAGGGCCAGCCGCTCGCCCTCTAAATATTGACCCGGGCCTTTTTGCTGATAGACCGTTCCCGACTCGAAAAGCTTGAGGTCCGTCTCTTTCCTGTTGAGGTTGTGGGCGATCGCCTCGAGGCCGTGGAAGAGCATCGTCTGCCGCATCGTGTCGAGCTCGCTCGAAATGGGGTTGAGGACGGGCACGTTGCGATCGGTGGACAAGGTTTCCGCTTCGGCTGCTTCGATATCGCTCGATCGGGCAAGCGGGTTGGAGACGATCTCGTGGAATCCGTTCCCCGTTAGAAGCCCGGCGAGTTGGCGGCGGATCTTGTCCTTGTCCGGAAAGGGGGCGTAGGAGAGGGTGGCGTGGACCTGTTCGGCCATGGGGATCCTGTTGAAACCGTAGATCCTGAGCAGTTCCTCGACCACATCGGATTCGCGAGTTACGTCCAGCCGGTAGGTCGGGATGGTCAGGAGCCAAACGTTTTCGGAACGTTCTTTGATACCTATATCCAGGGCTTTCAGGATGGTGCGGATCGTGTCCCGTTCGATCGTCATGCCCACAAGGGTGTCGCATCGATCGAGGCGAAAGTCGATCGTCCGGGGTTCGAGCGGCTTCGGATAATGATCCGTGACCGGGGAAGCGATCCGACCGCCCGCTACCTCTGCGATCATCAAGGCCGCTCGCTTGAGGGCGTAAAGGGTTTGGTTCGGGTCCGTGCCGCGCTCGAAGCGGAAGGAGGCGTCCGTGCTCAACCCGTGTCGGTTGGATGTGCGGCGGATGGAACTGGGGTCGAAGCAGGCGCTTTCAAGGAAGACCGAGGTGCTTTCTTCTGTTACGCCGCTCTTGGCGCCACCGAAGACCCCGGCGATGCACATGCCTCCTTCGGCGTCGCAGATCATTAGGTCGTCCGCGGAAAGGGTGCGCTCCTCCTCATCGAGCGTTTTGAATTTTGTCCCTTCTTCGAGGTGGCCCACGACCACCTTCCCCCCGCGGATCTTGTCCGCATCGAAGGCATGGAGCGGTTGCCCTGTCTCGTGCAGCACGAAATTGGTGATGTCCACCACGTTGTTGATGGAAGGCAGGCCGATCGAGGCGAGCCTTTCGCGGAGCCACTTCGGTGAAGGGGCGACCTTGAGGCCCTCGAGTACGACGCCCGAATAGCGGGGACAGGCCTTTTCGTCCTGGATCTCGACGGCGATGGGATGCTCCCCGGAAGGGGGGTTGAACGCCTCCACGTCAGGGTATCGGACGCCGGATGGATCCCCTTCCCCGCTGAATTTGGTATAGGCATGGACATCGCGGGCCACGCCAAGGTGAGAGAGCGCGTCGTTCCGGTTGGGGGTGATGTCGATCTCGAAGATGCGGTCGCTGTGGATCTCGAAGTAGTTCCGGACCGGGTCGCCCACTCGCGCATCCTCCGGAAGCACGACGATCCCTTCGTGGTCCTCCCCGAGCCCGATCTCGTCCTCCGCACAGATCATACCACGGGATTCTTCGCCGCGGATCTTGGTCTTTTTGATCTTGAACGGCTCCGCGCTAACCGGGTGCAGGGTCGTTCCGACCGGGGCGACGATCACTTTCTGGCCTTCCGCGACGTTGGGTGCCCCGCAGATGATCTTGAGGTCCTCCCCGTTGCCGGTGTTCACCCGGGTGACTTTGAGTTTGTCGGCGTTGGGATGGGGATCCACTGCCTTCACCTCTCCCACGATGAGGCCCGCCAGTCCACCGGGGACCGATTCGTAGGGGTGCTCCTCGTCCACCTCCAGGCCCGTGTTGGTCAGGATCTCCGAGATCCTTTCCGCTCCCGGGTCCACGGGCAGGTACTGCTTCAACCAGTCGTAGGCGATCTTCATGAGTGTGCCGTGAGATTGCCGTTCATGGCCGCAAAGCTAAGGAAATCGTTTTTTTTGTAACCACGTTGAAAAAGGGAGCGTCCAATCCACTGAGATCAATAAACGTTCAACCAAAAATTCAGAAAAATGGAAGATGTACTCGTGCCCATATTGACCTCCCTCGGCTTTTTCGCCGCGATCTTCGGGATCCTTTACATGCATTACACCACCCGGAACCGCGAACGAATGGCCCTGATCGAAAAGGGGGAAAGCGCTGATATCTTTAAAAAGAAGGACGATAACCGGAAGAGCAACCTTAAGTATGGGATGCTCGGGGTCGGTGCTGCGATCGGTATCCTGTTGGGCAATGCCATTGATACCTATACAGCGATGGAGGAGGAAGTGGCTTTTTTCTCCATGATCTTTCTCTGGGGCGGGATCGCCCTGATCGCGTTCTACCTTTTCACAAAGGATGAAGAAAGCGGCGAGACCGATCAGAATAAAGAAGCCTGAAAGCCCCGTTCATGCCGTGTCAGAATCTGTTTTGATCAGGGTCCCGGCACGCTCAAAGATCCGCACCCAGTCCGGCCATTTCAGGCGACCGGTCTGGGTGTTCTGCTGGCTGGGATGATACGAGCACAAGAGGGTTTGGCCGTTGGGGAGCCGATGTTCCTTGCCGTGCCCAAAATCGATGCCTGTCACTCCGAAATACTTCCGCGTCTCATCAAAGGCCAGGCGCCCGAGACACAGAATGACGGGCGCATCCGAGAAAAGTTCCAGCTCCCGGTGAAAATATTGGCTGCAGGTCCTGATCTCCCCCCGCGTGGGTTTGTTCTTCGGCGGCGCGCAGCGGATGACCGCTGTGATATAGGCGTCGTAGAGTTCAAGTCCGTCATCCTTCGTGACGCTTTCGCGTTGGTTGGAGAATCCCGTATCGTAGAGGGCCCCGTAGAGCCAATCCCCTGATCGGTCCCCCGTGAACATTCGTCCGGTTCGGTTGGCCCCATGAGCTGCCGGGGGCAATCCGATGATCAGCATGCGCCCGTTCGGGTCGCCAAAGCCCGGGAGGGGTTTACCCCAATAGGCCTGGTCGCGGAAGCGTCTGACTTTTTCTTCAGCGATTCGTTGGATGTAGGGGGTCAGGCGGGGGCAGTCCCGGCATTGGACGATGGCGTTGTTGATGCGTTCGAGGGTTTTGCTGCGATCCGTGCTCATTGCTGTTCGCTTATTGGTCCGGGGGGTCATTGTGGGCCATTCCGATCGGTCGGAAGACCGCCCCGAAGGTGCATAAAAGCTCACTTTCCTCCCTTCCCACTTTCTCACTTTCCCACTTTCTCCCCTTTTTCCCCCACGTCGTGCTTGATCTCGCAGCCGGGGAGGAGGGAACGCAGGAGGTCGATGTCGTAAGCATCGAGGTAGTTGCCCCGTACATCGAGCGTTTTAAGCTTTTGGAGGCGGCTTATGGCCTCGGGAATGGATTCGAAAAGGTTGTCCTTGAGGGAGAGGTACTGGAGGTCCTCCATTCCAAAAAACCCCCGAGGCAGGTCCTTGATCTTGTTGTTGTCCAGGACAAGGTACTCCAGGTTCTTGAGTTTCCCATAGGGGGAGGGTATCGTTTTTATTCCACAGCCTGCGAGCACCAGTTTTTCGAGGCTTTCCATCTCACTGATCCCCGGCGGGGGTTGAGAAAGTGGGGTGTCTGCGATCATGAGCTCGTCCAACTTTTTCCAGTGCCGTATAGTGGAAGGGACCTGTAGGGGGTCTGTCGTTTCGTTC
>CAYVSK010000006.1:52994-53240 GCA_964453635.1 uncultured Weeksellaceae bacterium
GTTGTAGATTTCTTAGGCGGCCGATCGAGCGGGGCAGTGAATCGAGCTCGGTCCCCTCGAACTTCAGGTACTGGAGGCTGCTCATTTGGCCGATCTCCGGGGGAAGCTCGGTGAGGGGATTGCCTTCGGACGAGAGCCAGATCAGGCGCGGTAGTTCCGTTACCTGAGGGGGTAGGCTGTCCATTCCATTGTCGATGAGGATCAGGCGCTGGAGTAGCTTGAGCTTGCTCAGTTTATTAATGTGGG
>CAYVSK010000007.1:0-15143 GCA_964453635.1 uncultured Weeksellaceae bacterium
GTAGGGGGCCTCTTTCTTTTCATCGCCATGGGCATCACCGGGGAGAAGCCGGTGGAATTTGAAGATGACCGGGAGGAAAAAATGGACGGCATCGGGTTCGTGGCTCCGCGGGAGCGGGTCAGCGAGGAAGCCCTGAAACCGGTGGACCGCACCCATGCGGATTGGATCTCCGTCATGCCCCTCGGTTTCGGGAAGAAGGGATCCCCCGATCTGGGATACGATCTGGAGTGGCAATGGTGGGGCGAACGGCCGGAGGGGGTGATCCGGACCATCCAAATGGCCCGGGAGAACGGATATAAGGTCTTTCTCAAACCCCAACTCTGGCTCCGGCACGGGTATTATACCGGGGACTTTTACCTTTCGGAGCGCCAGGACCGGATCCGCTGGGAGGCGAATTACGAACGGTTCATTCTCAGACTGGCCGGAATAGCCGACTCCATGGAGGTCGAGATGTTCTGCGTCGGGACGGAAATGGAGGCATGGGTGAACAACCACCCGGAGTACTGGAAAAGCCTGATCCGGAAGGTCCGACAGCGTTTCGACGGAACCCTCACTTATGCCGCCAACTGGGATAACTACCAAAAGGTCCCCTTCTGGGATCAGCTCGACTATATCGGGATCAATGCCTATTTCCCCTTAACGGGATCCCGCACCCCTTCGGTGGCATCCCTGGTCGAGGCCTGGAAAGGACCCGCACGGGCGATCGAGCGGTTCCGGGACAGCGTGGACCACCCCGTCTTTTTTCCCGAATTCGGCTATCGGAGCATCGACCACACCGCCGAAGAGCCCTGGGATAGTTCCCGGGATGTCCCGTTCAATGCAAAAGCACAGGCCAACGGGTACCGGGCCCTGTTTCGCACGTTCTGGAATGAGGAATGGTTCCGGGGCGGCTTCCTCTGGAAATGGTTCTCCTACCACGAAAAAGCGGGGGGAAAGGGGCACAAGGGCTACACCCCGCAGAACAAAAGGGCGGAAAAAGTGGTACGGAGCCATTACGAAAAATGGTGAATTCCCTCACCGGGCGGTTTCACCCCGCTTTCCCCATTTAGAACGCTTTGCCAAAAGCCTTTTCGATGCGCTCAAAATCGGAGAGGATCTCGGTCCGTCCGTCAGAGAGGATAGCTATGTCGTGTTCGAAATGGGCGGAGGGTTTGCCATCCCCGGTAACGACCGTCCACTCATCCTTAAGAACGCGAACCTTGGGGGTCCCCATGTTGATCATGGGCTCGATGGCCATGATCATGCCGGGACTCAGTTTCTTGCCCTTGCCCTTTTTCCCATAGTTGGGGATCTCGGGTTTTTCATGCATACTCTCCCCCAAGCCATGGCCGACCAGTTCGCGGACCACCCCATACCCATGGGATTCGGCATGATCCTGGACCGCATTGCTGATATCGCCCACACGATTGCCGGAAAGTGCAGCCTCAATACCCCTGTATAGACATTCATTGGTGACCCGGACCAGACGCTGAGTCTCCTCATCCACCTCTCCGACCGGAAAGGTATAAGCGTGATCGCCGAAGAAGCCGTTCATTTTGACCCCACAGTCGATCGACACGATATCTCCCTCTTTGAGCGGTGTTTCTGACGGGATCCCATGTACTACCTGTTCATTGACAGAAGTACAAAGGGAGTTCGGGAAACCATAGTATCCCTTGAAAGCGGGAACGCCCCCTTGGTCACGAAGGTGTTCCTCAGCGATCCGATCGAGGCTGAGGGGCGTGACGCCCGGTTCTATGCGGGCCGCTATCAAAGCAAGGGTATCGGAAACGAGCAAAGCGCTTTTTCGCGCGAGCTCGATCTCTTGGTCTGTGCGGTAGTTGATCATGGATTTCTGTATTGGGCAGATCTTTTCGATCAGGGTGGCAAAATCAGTTCTGAGAGAACAGGACCGACAACGCGCTTTTCATGATCAATAGGCCCGTGCAAAGAGGACCCTTCCTTTCGACGGACCCCCCGTGTAGATGCACTGGCCATTCTCTTCCTCCTGCTCAAAGGGGATCAGCCTGATCGTTGCCTTGGTCTCGTCCTTGATCCGTTCCTCGGTCTCCGGCGTACCGTCCCAATGGGCATAGACCATGCCGCCTTCGTGTTCCATCACATGCTGGAAGGTGCTCCAATCATCGACCGACCGGATCCGTTCATCGCGGGATCGCTTCGCCTTCTCGAACATGTTCTGCTGGATCTCTTCCAATAGATCTGCTACACGATCGGCGATCCCTTCCCGGGAGACAGAGATCTTTTCGCCGGTATCCCGGCGAGCGAGCTCCACGGTATCGTTCTCGAGGTCTTTCGGCCCGATCGCCAACCTCAGGGGTACCCCTTTGAACTCCCATTCACTGAACTTCCAGCCGGGTTTCTTGGTATCGTCATCATCGAATTTCACCGCGATCCCCTTTTCCCGGAGTGCTTCCCGGATGGGCTCGACCGTTCTCGCGATCCGTTCAGCCTCTTCATCACTCTTGTAAATGGGCACGATCACCACTTGAGTGGGAGCCAATCGCGGTGGGATGATCAGGCCCTGATCATCGGAATGGACCATCACCAGGGCCCCCATTAGACGGGTGGAAACCCCCCAGGAAGTGGCCCATACGTATTCCTCTTCGCCTGCCTTGTTCAGGAACTTCACGTCGAAAGCCCGGGCGAAGTTCTGACCGAGGAAATGCGATGTGCCTGCCTGCAGCGCCTTGCCATCCTGCATCAGGGCCTCGATGCAATAGGTGTCCACCGCACCGGCAAAGCGCTCACTCTCTGATTTTCGGCCTTTGAGTACGGGAATGGCCATCCAGTTCTCCACCACTTCCGCATAAATGTCCAACATCTGACGGGCTTCCTCAACGGCCTCTTCCCGGGTAGCATGAGCGGTATGCCCTTCCTGCCAAAGGAACTCAGCAGTACGCAGGAACAAACGCGTCCGCATCTCCCAACGGACCACGTTGGCCCATTGATTCAGAAGAATGGGAAGGTCCCGGTAGGATTGCACCCACTTGCGGTAGGTATTCCAGATGGCGGTCTCGGAAGTGGGCCGAACGATCAATTCTTCATCCAACCTGGCCTCGGGGTCCACCTCGATCTCCTTGTCCCCTTTCTTGAGCCGGTAATGCGTCACAACAGCACATTCTTTGGCAAAACCCTCTACATGGTCCGCCTCCTTGTTCAGGTGGGATTTGGGGATGAATAAGGGAAAATAGGCATTGGCATGACCGGTGTCCTTAAAACGCTGGTCGAACACGGACTGGAGTTTCTCCCATATCGCGTAGCCGTAGGGCTTGATCACCATACAGCCCCGTACGTCCGAATGTTCAGCGAGGTCGCCCCGGATCACGAGGTCCTGGTACCACTGTGCGAAATCGCTCGTCCTTGTTGCCTGTTTCGACGCCATCTTAACGATCGGTATGGTATTTGTAATCGCTACTAAAACGCTGCGAAAACAAAAGTAAACAATTCAAAAAGGCGGACACTGGGCTGAACTTTCAAGTTCCACCGATTGTTCGTATATTAGGGAAATGAACCCAAAACCTATGAAGCCCCTGAAAAAAGCCATACCGATATTCCTTCTTCCTTTCCTCGTGCTGGGATGTACATCGTCCGAATTTCTCTCGGGCAGCAAGAACCACGATGGGGACGATGTTTACTTCACTTCCAAATCCACCGGCAATAGTGAAGCCAAAAAGGCTTCCTCTGACCAGGGAAAGGCAAAAACTCAACGGGTTTCTCAGGAGGAGGATAAAAACAGTGCTGCCGATTATTACGATCCCGATGTTGCGGCCAGGGAAAGAGCGAATCGCGATGCCCGGCAACGATCCTACCAGCGCAAAGGAGGCTTCTATGGGTCACCGGGCCCCCATCACGGTTATTACGGGAGAAATACGCCATACGGTGGATATAACTCCGGTCTGAACATGGGTTATGGGTTCGGAAGCTTTGGGCCGACTTCCTCGATCGCCTATGGTATGGGCTATTCCAACGGATACGGGTCGGGATGTTCGAGCGGTTACGGCTACGGTTCCCCTTATGGTCACTACGACCCCTGGAATAGCTGGACCGGTTCCCATATGGCTTACCATCATGGACACCATCACCATCAAAACTGTTGGGGCCATGGCGGGGGCTATTCCTACGGTTCCGGTTTCGGTCACGGATACCCTTATTACGGAAGCGGATGGAACAGCTACAACCCCTACTACCCGAACTTTTCTTATCCCGGGCAAGATCAAAGAGAGGACCGGTACTACGGCAAACGGGGGGCAACAGGTGGCGCTTCGGAAAGCGGCTCGAGAAACTACAATCCCAAGAACAGTGAAAGAAAAAGAGGCGCCCCGGGTGAGGCACCGGCACGGAACGGTTTAACACCGAGTAGCCAAGGCGGAACCGCACCCGAAAAAGATGAGAAACGTGGCCTTCAAAATGGAGAAAGTGCCGGGGATAAAACCAAGGACAACAACACCCCCGAAACCGATTACTATCCGGGGAATCCCAAAGGTAAACCGGATGGCGGCCGGAGAGAAGCAACTCCCGGTAAAGAACGGGATCCGAACAAAGGCGGAATTCATAAACGACCTTCAAGAGATGATGGCCGTGACGGGATCAAAAAATCCCCGCGCAATAAGAAAGAACGGAATATAAAACCCGATCGCGGTGGACGCCGAAATTCTCCGGGCAGGGGTGGAGACAACATTTCTCCCAGACCTTCCCGAAGATCCGGTGACGGAGACCTTAACAATTCCCCCAACCGGCAACAACGATCGATCGATCCAAACCGGGGATCTAGTGGTGGTGGAAGTCGTTCATCCGGCGGCAGACGACCACCCCACTGATCGCCATAGATCCGGAAAAAAAGGGCTTGTTGATCCGGATGCTTGATGCCGCTTTCCCCATGCGGAGACCCGACACCCTGATAACGCTCCTTGCCTTTGCTCTTTTTCTGCCACTCACCCTTTCAGGGCAGAACGAATCCGACGCCCTGCGCTACTCCCGTCTGGATTTCGGAGGAACCGCCCGATATATAGGCATGAGCGGAGCCTTTGGAGCAGTGGGAGCGGATCTATCCGTATTGTCCACCAATCCGGGTGGTATCGCACTCTTCCGCAAAAGCGAGGTCACGCTGACCCCTGCCCTTGCCCTGAGCTCCTCTGAATCCATATACAAAGGACAAAGGACCACCGACCAAAGGGCCAACTTCAACCTGAACAACATCGGCTATGCCGGGATCTTCCCAGCGAAAAACGCCCCCCAATGGAAAAGTCTCCATTTCGGGATCACCTACAACCGGCTGATCAATTTTCACCAACAGATCAAGATCTCGGGTAAGAATACGGACAATACCTTGCTTGACGCCTTTGTTGATCGGGCCAATGGCACCCCACCCGCCAATATCGGAGACCGGTTCCCCTTTACGTCGAATCTTGCCTGGCAGACCTACCTGATCGACCCCAAACCCAACGACTCTACCCAATACACCCACCGGATCGGAAATACAGACGTGAAACAGACCAAGACAATAGAACGGAAGGGAAGTCTGACCGAGACTGGCATATCCTTCGGTGCGGATTTCCGGAACCGCTTCTATATGGGAATGACCCTCGGCTTCCCGAGCGTGGACTACGAAAAGAGCTCCGATCACAAGGAGCTAAGCTCCGATACTGCATCCAGTGTCCGTTCGTTCAACTTCCACCGGGAGCTGAAGACCACGGGAAATGGCTTCAACCTCAAATTGGGCATGATCGTCCGCCTTTTTGATTGGCTCCGCATCGGGGGCGCAGTCCACACGCCGACCTACTTTACCCTGAAGGACCGATGGTCGCGCCAAATGAGTTCCGAAATGAAGAATGACACGAGTCACGCATTCGATTCTCCGGAGGGCGAATTTGATTACCGGTTACGGACGCCGGCCCGTTACATGGGAAGTGCCACCATCCTTTTCTGGAAAAGAGGACTGATCAGCATCGACTTCGAGCACGTAGATTACGGGGCCGCCCGCCTGAACACCGACAATAGCTCATCAGGAGGAGGGCAGGGATTTGACCGGGAGAACGACCGGATCGCCCGGAATTTTGTCAAGGCCAATAATCTCCGTATAGGTGGGGAATTTCGTCTGCCACCCTTCCTTGTCCGGGGTGGTTACGCCACGTATCCGACCCCTTTTCAGAAGGGATTGGTCACAGACCATTCGGGAAAGAACAGCTATTCGCTCGGGGTAGGCTACCGGGGCAAAAGCTTTTTCATGGACCTCGCCTATTCCTCAAGCTCCTGGCCCGCGGATCACTATCTATATTCTCCCGACATTGTAGGTGAACCCGCTAAACTTGACAAACGACTGGAACGGATCGTCCTTACCGGGGGCTTCCGCTTTTGACCAAAAAAAAGCCCGCCACTTTCCGGGCGGGCAGAATTTTCCATAAGAAGGTCAAAGGCCGCGCCGCTTAACCGCCTTTTTCTTCCACGGGCTCTTTATCCCCGGCCTTTTCATCGATCTGCTCCACAAGAAGGGGATCGATAAGGATCCGACCGCAGTGTTCACACACAATGATCTTTTTGTGCATTTTAATATCGAGCTGACGCTGGGGCGGGATCTTGTTGAAACACCCTCCACAAGCATCCCTTTCTATAGGAACCACAGCAAGCCCGTTCCGCGCATTTTCCCGGATCTTTCGGTAGGCTTTCAGAAGGCGTTCCTCTATTTTTTTGGCCGCTTCTTCAGAGTCCTTGATCAACTTTTCTTCATCCTTCTGGGTCTCCTCCATGATCTCATCGAGCTCCTTTTTCTTCTCCTGAAGATCTCCCTGGCGGGCTTCGAGCTCCTGATTGGTCTCGTCGAGCAATTGCTGTTTGGACTCGATCTTGGTCTTGGCCTCATTGATCCGCTTTTCAGCAAGCTGGATCTCGAGGCCCTGGTATTCGATCTCCTTGTTGAGAGACTCGAATTCCCGGTTGTTGCGAACTTTATCTTGCTGGCCCTCGTATTTTCGGATCAGGCCCTCAGCTTCTTTTATGCTGTTCCGTTTGTTGCTGATGTCCTTTTCAAGTTCATCGATCTCTTTCTGCAACTTGTTCGCCCGGGTCGTTAAACCCTCGATCTCATCCTCCAGGTCCTGGACCTCGAGCGGCAATTCACCACGAACGGTCCGCAACCGATCGATCTTGGAATCGATGCGCTGGAGTTGATAGAGGTTGCTCAATTTCTCGATGATATTCTGATCCCCGATCAGTTGACGCTGTTCGGCCTCTTCAGCCTCCTTTTCCGTCTTGCCACCTTTTTTGGAAGATGAACTTCCTTTGGTGGCCGTTTTTTTCTGAGCACTTTGCTTTTGGGCACCCTTTTTCGCGGAGGCCTTTTTGCTCGTGCCACCCGATCCCTTGGAAGCTGAACTTTTGGAGCCGGATGCCTTGGTGGATGCCCCTTTTTTAGAGGAAGATGAAGACTTGGAGGACGACCCTTTACTGCCGGAGCTTTGGCTCTCCGAGCTTTTTTTTGAAGTGGAAGTGGACTTTTTTTCCTCTTGTTCTTCGCTGTTTTTGCCTTCCTCTGTCTTCTCCTTGCTCATAGTCCGGTATGATAGTTTACGGGGTTCGTATTGATCGCAGTGGAACGAAGCGCAAAATTAGGAAATTTTTCACGCAATCGCCCTATGAACAGATCGATCGTGAACTGTTCGCTTTCGTAATGGCCAATATCTGCCAGCACTATTCGACCATCCGGATCGAAGAACCGATGATACTTGATATCGCTCGTGATGAAGATATCAGCACCCGATGCGATCGCATCCTCCAAAAGGGACCCCCCAGCCCCACCACAAACGGCAACTTTTTTCACGGGCCGGCCAAGGAGATCGGTATGCCTGATACAAGCGGTCTTCATGGTCTCGCGAATGGTTTCCAGAAAATGCTGTTCCGGGACTTCCGCCTCAAGTTCTCCGATCATACCGAATCCCACATCCGGATTCGAATTGGTGAGCGGAACAAGGTCGTACGCGACCGTCTCATAGGGATGGACCGCCAATAAGGCAGCAACGACCCCTTTTTCATTTTCTACCGGCACAGCGGCTTCGATCCTTGTTTCATTGGCTTGATGCCGTTCTCCCACTTGGCCGACATACGGATCCGAACCCGGCCCGGCCCGAAAAGTACTGAAACCCGCCGTACTGAAACTGCACTGATCATATCCCCCGAACTCACCTGCCCCAGCTTCAAAGATGGCATTGCGAACCTGCTCTTCATGGCCTTCGGGGCAAAAAACCGTGAGTTTTTTCAGGGAGTCTTTTTTCGGGGAAAGGACCCGCATATGATGCAACCCGAGTTGCTTGCCGATCATTCGGTTCACCCCATTACCCACAAGGTCGAGGTTGGTATGGGCCGCATATATCGCAACATGACCCCGTATCGCCTTCATTACGATGCGCTCCACATCGTTGCCACCGGTCAACTTCTTCAACCCCCCGAAAATAACCGGATGATGGGCGATGATCAACCCATCTCCATGTTCGATCGCCTCATCCAGCACAGCTTCTGTAACATCGAGCGTGATGAGGGCACTTTTGACCTCTTTATCGAGTTCACCAACGAGCAACCCGGCATTGTCGTAGGATTCCTGCAGAATGGGTGGGGCCCAACGGTTCAGTTCATCAATGATCGTACGGAGTTCCATGGTGGCTTCAGTGATCCGGGCGTCCGAATTTAAGGATCCCGGGTCGAAGGCTCACGGTTCCCATTCGATAGACCTTCCTTTTGCTACGACAATACACCGGGCACCGGGGAGCCGCCATTGTTCCCTTTTAAGACCCAAACATAAAGCAATCCCTTTAAGGCAACAGACATGCTTATTCCCGTATCCCGCGTTCTTTCTTTATATTCGCCGGGAGGCCTTAGAGAGGCGCTTGAAACCCCATGGATGTCCTGAAAAAGATCGTCCTCGCTTTGCCGACCCTCATTTTCTGGATGGTCGTTAGCATCCGGAATACGTTGTTCAACCTCCGGCTCCTTCCCTCTACGGGTTACGACATCCCCGTGATCAACGTGGGAAATCTTTCCACCGGTGGCACGGCCAAGACCCCACACGTCGATATGATCGCGAGCATTCTCGGAAAGACGTACAAGGTCGCTCTCGTAAGCCGTGGATACGGACGCTATACCAAGGGCTATCGCGAAGTGGATGAAAATGTGACCGCCCGGCATGTAGGGGACGAGCCCCGCTTACTAAAGGACCGGCATCCCGACCTGATCATCGCTATCGATCAGGACAAGAAAAGAGCGATCAAAAAAGTCCGGGAGGCCCACCCCGACATTCAGGTCATCGTTCTCGACGATGCTTTCCAATACCGCTGGATCAATCCGGGGCTGAACCTTTTGCTCACCAGTTATCACCTCCCCTATACCAAGGACCACCTATTACCCCTCGGGAATTTACGGGAACCCAAAAAGAACGCCAAGCGGGCGGACATTATCATCTTCTCCAAGACCCCGCAGGGGCTGAGCCCCATTGATATGCGGATCGCCATGTACGACCTCGACCCTCTGACCCATCAAAGCGTTTTTTTCAGTTACTTCAAATACAACCGCTTGATAGAGATCTTCCCGAAACAGGATAAGCAAGCGGAACGGGCCATTCCGTCAACAGGAAACAGCGTATTGCTGGTTACGGGCATCGCAGCGCCCCATCCCCTTCAAACCTATCTCGAGGAACGGGGTTGTCAGGTCGTTCCACTCCCCTATAAGGACCACCATTGGTTCACCGGTGGAGACCTTCAAACGATCCGCCGGGAATACGAAAAGTTGAATGGGCAGGACCGCCTGATCATAACAACTGAAAAAGATGCCACTCGCCTCCGTGCTACCCAGGGGATAGAACAATTAAAGGACCTTCCGTTGTATTATATCGAGATCAGTGTCGAATTCCACGAGTCAGAATCCGACCTGCGACAGGAGATCATGGATTATGTCCAAAAGGACCGCGGCAGTTACCGTATCGACCCGAACGCCGGAAAAGATCAATCCCTCGGGACCAACGGCCCCCTCCAGGAGATCGACGAACCGAAATAACCTTTTTTAAGGCGACCAACACCCTCACCCTGGACCTTCCTCCCCCATTCCTAAGTGAAGGGTACGATCCGCACGGGCATAATCCAGGCACCATGCCCAATCCTCCCTGTAATGTTCCCTTATAGACCGAAGGGTTTCCGGAGGGATAAGAGCCGCACCAGTATCCTTTCCGGAAAAGAGGGGAGCAGCAACAGCAACACCATAGGTAAGTCCCCCCAACATGTTCTTGTAGAGCTTCCCCAGATAAGGAGGCTTTTCGGGCCAATCAGCGATTCGTTGGTTAAAGCGAAGGACCGCTTTCAGTTCCCTTTCCGAAAAAGCCCTTTTAACAGGTGATGTACCCATTTTGCCCCCTTTGATGGAAACCCCCATGAAAGCCGTGAGGTCCCGCATCAATGCCACCGGATCATGGGCCAATTCCTCCTGGAACATAACAAAGGGGCGGGTCCCGAAAAGTTCCTCCAGCCGTTCGATCTTATCCCGGAACTGCAGATCTGACGTCTTGAAGACACCCGTGTCGTTGAAATTGAAAAAGCGATCGAACGCGAGCGTGCCGTTCTTCCAGAGATAGTAGTAGTATTTTGAACGGATCCAGGTGTCGTGCCGACGGAGAGCAAGGATAATGCGGGCGTCCGGCCGTTCCTCAGCAACTTTGAGGAGCCGCTTGTAGCGGTTCTCCACCCCCACATCCATCTCGGAGCTCAAAAGGACCTTGGGATGAGGGGTCCTGGCAATTCGTTCATGCCGCTTCGGGAAACGGTGTTTCGTGATGTATTCAATGCCCTCGAGACGTGGGAATACCTTGCTTTGAAGAAAGGTAGAGGCCGTTTTGGGAAGGCCGACGTGAAAATAAATGATCTTGCCGGAAGGGTCCGACCGATTCAACCCGCAGCTTCCTTTTTCACCGAATCGACGATCATCCCGAGAAAGTCATCGAACAAATACCTCGGATCATGCGGACCGGGCGATGCCTCTGGATGATACTGGACCGAAAAGGTGTTCTTATCGGGAATAGCAAGCCCGGCCACGGTCCCATCGTTCAGGTGTTGATGGGTCAGTTCGATGCCTTCTTTTTGGGTTTCCGCGTGTTGTACCACGAAACCATGGTTCTGTGAGGTGATCTCGCCCTTGCCACTCCGAAGGTTCTTCACCGGGTGATTGATGCCCCGGTGACCGCTGTGCATTTTCTCCGTTTTGAGTCCCTGACTGAGGGCGACCAATTGGTGACCGAGACAGATCCCAAAGACCGGCAGCTCCGATTCGACAAGCTCCCTGATATGCTCAACAAGATGCGGCATCGCAGCCGGATCCCCGGGGCCGTTGGAAAGCACCACCCCGCTTGCTCCCCATTCCACGATCTCATCAAAAGCGGTGTCCATCGGAAAGACCTTGACGTAACAGCCCCGTTCCGTCAGGCATTTTACAATGTTTTGTTTACACCCAAGATCGATGACCGCTACTTTTTTATCCATGTGGGGGTCGCCGGCGGTATAGGCTTCGTTGGTGCTCACCCGAGAGGCCAGTTCGAGCCCCTCCATAGAAGGGATACGCCCAAGTTCTTCACGGAGCCGATCACGATCCAGTTCATCCGAAGCGATCAAAGCATTCATGGCCCCTTTGTCTCGAATATGACGCACAACGGCCCGCGTATCAACGTCACTGATCCCGACCATCCCTTCTTTTTCAAAACGCTCCTGGATGGACATTGTGGGGCCAAAACGGGAATAGGTCTCAGAAAAATTGCGGCAAACCAAACCCGCGATCTTCATCCCATCAGATTCCACTTCTTCATCATGGGTACCGTAATTCCCGATATGGGCCGTGGCTGTGACCAATATTTGGCCATAGTAGGATGGATCGGTAAAGATCTCCTGATATCCGGTCATTCCGGTATTAAAACAGATCTCACCGTAGGCTTTTCCAGTGACCCCAACGGCTTTGCCGTTAAAGATCGTCCCATCCTCGAGCATCAGAACAGCAGGTGGTCGCATGCTATATCCCATGGCGATCGAAAGGTGATTTTAGCTTTTAATAGCTCGTTTTCCAAGATAAAAAAAAGGATAACACCGAAAAGGTGCTATCCTTTTTAACTTTTCAACAGGGGATGTTGACCGGTCAGGATCCCTCATCATCACGCTTTTTGCCACTGTCATCCCCTCCTTTTTCATTTTTAGGTCCTTGATCCTTTTCTCCACCCGAAGCCTCATCCCCTTTTTCATTTCCGGCGGTCTCCTCACCGGTTCCGGAACTCGCTTCACTCGATTCATCCTGTTGGGCGGACCCGCTTTCGGTCCCTTCATTCCCCCCTTCACTGGCACTTTTTTCCTCTGTCTCTTCTGTCTCTCCGGATTCTTCAGAACCGGTTGCGACAGTTTCCGTTGAGGTCGTTCCTGAATCCTGGGCACCACCGGAAGCTTCTTCCCCACTGCTTTGCTCTTCCGTAGAGGTCCCGGCTTCAGTACCAGCCTGGGCCTGACCCTGCTGCTGATCGCTTTTCTTCTTCCGCCCCCCACGACGCCTTCTTCTTCGACCGCCTTTTTCGCTCTCGGCCTTTTTCTTGTCCTCTTCTTTGCCGTAGGCCTCGTTGTAATCTACCAACTCCACCATGCACATTTCAGCATTGTCCCCTTTCCGGAACCCCGTCTTAATGATCCGCACATAGCCCCCCGGCCGGTCAGCGACCTTGGTCGCCACGCCCCGAAAAAGTTCAGTGACGACATCCTTGTCCTGGAGGTAGCGGAAAACGATCCGCCGGGAATGGGTATTGTCCTGTTTGGAGCGCGTGATGAGCGGTTCCACGTAACGCCTCAACGCCTTGCCTTTCGGCAGGGTCGTATTGATCCGTTTATGTTGGATCAGGGAACAGGCCAGGTTGGATAGCAAATGCTTCCGGTGGCCCGACTTTCTTCCCAGTTTGTGCACCTTCTTCCCGTGTCTCATGATTGGCGGATTTCAGGCCGGATCACTCCTTGTCCAGCTTGTATTTGGAAACATCCATGCCAAAGGTCAGCCCTTTGGCTTCCACAAGATCCTCCAGTTCGGTCAGGGATTTCTTCCCGAAGTTCCGGAACTTGAGGAGGTCGTTCTTATTGTAGGAAACGAGATCACCAAGCGTCTCGACATCAGCAGCTTTCAGGCAATTAAGCGCCCGCACCGAGAGATCGAGATCGACCAACTTGGTCATCAAAAGTTGACGCATATGGAGGGAGGTCTCATCGAATTCCTCTTCTTCGGCTGACTCCTCCTGGTCGATGGCGATCTTTTCGTCCGAGAACAACATGAAATGGTGGATCAGGATCTTCGCCGCTTCCTTCAGGGCATTCTTCGGATGGATGGACCCATCGCTCTCCACCGTGATGTTGAGTTTCTCGTAGTCGGTTCGCTGCTCCACCCGGTAGTTGTCAATGTCGTACTTCACGTTCCGGATGGGGGTAAATACCGAATCGAGGAATATCGTGCCGGTCGGGGCATTGGCATTCTTGTTCTCCTCAGCGGGCACGTACCCTCTGCCTTTTTCGATCACCAACTCCATCTTTAGCTCAACATCCTCTTCCTTATGACAAATGACGTGGTCCGGGTTGAGGACCTGGAAAGCGGAGGTATGCTTACCGATGTCTCCCGCCGTCACTTTGTCCTGGCCTTTGACATCGACCACGACCTTTTCGTTGTCGGTATCCTCGATCTGTTGCTTAAACCGTACTTGTTTAAGGTTCAGCACGATCTCGGTAACATCCTCGATCACCCCTTTGATGGTCGTGAACTCGTGCTCCACCCCTTCGATCTTGACAGAGGTGATCGCAAAACCTTCCAGGGAGGAAAGCAGGATCCGGCGTAGCGCGTTGCCCACGGTCATGCCGTAGCCCGGTTCCAGGGGGCGGAATTCGAATTCTCCCTCCTGCTCGTTGGCATCCAGCATGATGACTTTTTCGGGCTTCTGGAAATCTAATATGGCCATGGAATCTCTTTTTGTCAGGTGTTTTATTTCGAGTACAACTCGACGATCAATTGTTCCTTGAAATCCTCTGGGATCTGTTCCCGTTCCGGATAGTTCAGAAAAGTTCCGACGAGCTCGTTCTTATCGAAGTCGAGCCAATCGAATTTCCGGGCACTGTTCTGCGCAACGGACTCTGTGATCACCTCCAGTGAACGGGAACGGGGTCTTACCGCCACTTTATCGCCAGGGTTCATCGAGTAACTCGGAATGTCGGTAATGGTATTGTTCACCATGATATGCCGGTGATTCACCAGCTGACGGGCAGCCCTCCTCGTTGGGGCGATCCCCATCCGGAAGATCGTATTATCCAGTCGAGCCTCACAATATTGCAAGAGTGCCTGCCCAGTGATCCCCTTTTTCTTCGAAGCCCACCGGAACAGCTTGGCGAATTGCTTCTCGAGGATCCCGTAACAATACTTCACCTTTTGCTTCTCCATGAGCTGAAGGGCATACTCAGATTGGCGCATGCGCTTTTTCATGGGCCCATGCTGCCCGGGCGGATAATTCTTTTTCTCATACGCCCGGTCGGGACCATAGATAGGAGATCGCAACTTCCGTGCGATCTTGGATTTTGGACCTCTGTATCTTGCCATAGTGTACTTGGATTATTGGTGTGGGATCAGACCCTTCGTCTTTTCGGTGGCCTACAACCATTGTGCGGTAATGGGGTGATATCCACGATCTCGGTAACCTCGACCCCAGTGTTGTGCAGGGACCGGATGGCGGATTCCCTTCCGGACCCGGGACCTTTTACATAAACCCGCGCCTTTCGCATGCCCAGATCATAAGCCTCGCGGGCAGCGTTCTCGGCAGCCACCTGAGCGGCATAGGGCGTGTTCTTTTTGGACCCCCGAAAACCCATTTTTCCGGATGATGACCACGTGATCACCTGTCCATTGGAATTGGTGAGGGTAATGGTCAGATTGTTGAAGGTCGCCTTTACATAAGCACGCCCGTGGGCATCGACCTTGACGTTCTTTTTCTTTCTTTTCTTGCTTGCCCTACTGGTAGCCATAATAACGTGGAGTTTCCGAACAGTGGATCATTTCTTCTTGTTCGCGATGGTTCTTCTTCTTCCTTTTCGAGTGCGGGCGTTGTTCTTTGTCGATTGCCC
>CAYVSK010000007.1:15153-51720 GCA_964453635.1 uncultured Weeksellaceae bacterium
CCGGTATCCATCAAGCGCTTGATGTTCGTCTGGATCTCCGAGCGCAATCCACCCTCAACGGTGTAATTGTCGTCGATCACCTGCCGGATCCGGGCTAACTGGTCATCATCCCAATCCTGCACACGGATATTCTCGTCCACGTCCGCTTCCTCCAGGATCTTTTTGGAAATGCTCGTACCGATCCCGTAGATGTAAGTCAACCCGGTCCTTCCTTTCTTGTCCCGGGGTAGGTCTATGCCTGCGATCCTTGCCATTTGCCTTTTTTTTAACCCTGCCTTTGTTTCAACTTGGGATTCTTTTTGTTGATCACGTACAAGCGCCCCTTGCGCCGAACGATCTTACAATCCGCCGATCTTTTTTTGAGAGAGGTCTTGACCTTCATTTTGCTCACTTTTTGTATCGATACGTAATTCGTCCTTTGCTCAGGTCGTATGGAGACATCTCCACCTTGACCTGATCACCCGGGAGGATCTTGATGTAATGGCGCCTCATTTTACCGGATATATGGGCCGTAATAACGTGACCGTTCTCAAGTTCCACCCGGAACATGGCGTTTGACAGTGCCTCTTTGATCACCCCGTCCTGTTCTATGGAAGGCTGTTTTGCCATTTCTTCAATATTTAACCGGCCATTCCAAAGGCGCCGCCACCGCCGCCTCTTCCTTTGATCTTACCACTCTTCATGAGCCCGTCATAGTGACGCATTAAGAGATGGCTCTCGATCTGCTGCAGGGTATCGAGCACCACACCCACGAGGATCAACAAGGACGTACCGCCGTAGAACTGGGCGAAGGAATCCTTTAGCCCAAGCTGCATAGCGAATGCAGGCATAACAGCGACCAGGGCGAGAAAGATCGCCCCGGGCAAAGTGATCCTCGAAAGCATCCGGTCAATGAACTCGGCGGTCTTTCGTCCCGGCTTGACTCCCGGAATGAAGCCGCCGTTCTTTTTCATCTCATCCGCCATTTGATTGGGGTTGACCGTGATCGCCGTGTAGAAATAGGTAAAGAGAATGATCAGGGTGGCGAACATGAGATTGTACCAGAATCCGCTAATATCCGACAAGGCTACAAAGAATCCTGAAGTTGTGTTCGTGGCTTGCATGATGTAAAAGGGCACCATCATAATGGCCTGAGCGAAAATGATCGGCATGACCCCCGCAGAGTTGACCTTGAGGGGAATGAACTGCCGAACGCCGCCGTATTGCTTGTTCCCAACAACGCGTTTGGCGAACTGCACCGGGATCCTTCGGGTCCCTTGCACCAGCATGATCGTCCCCAGGATAACAAGCAACCAGAAAACCAATTCAACAAGGAGGAGGACCATTCCTCCACTGTCCAGGCGACCGACCACTTCCTGGGCGAAGGCAAAGGGCAGGCGGGCGATGATCCCGATCATGATCAGCATCGATATCCCGTTGCCGATCCCTTTTTCCGTGATCCGTTCCCCCAACCACATAACAAAGAGCGTACCGGAAACGAGGATCATGACCGTGGACACCCACCAAAAGACCGAATCGGGCCGGGCTGAAGCATCGATGGTGCTTCCGATATAGCCCGGGGCCTGGAACGCTGTGATGATGATGGTGAGAAAACGGGTCCACTGGTTCATTTTTCTGCGACCACTCTCCCCTTCTCGCTGCATCTTTTGAATAGCAGGCACAGCTACGCCCGACAATTGCATAATGATGGAAGCGGAAATATAGGGCATGATACCAAGTGCAAAAATGGATGCCCGGGAAAAAGCGCCACCAACGAACATATCGATAAGGCCGGCGATCCCCTGGCCTCCACCGGACTGTGCTGCAAGTTTGGCAGAATCAACGCCAGGCAGGACAACGTAGGAACCGACCCGATATATCAGGATGATCCCGAGGGTGATCAGGATCCGTTCCCGAAGGTCCTCGATCCGCCAAATGTTCCGTATGGTCTCTATAAGCTTCTTCATCCTTCCGGAACTAGAGGGTCACGGCCTCCCCACCCTGGTCTTCGATGCTTTTTTTCGCAGCGGCAGAGAATTTATGGGCACGTACAGTGACCTTTCCCTTCAATTCACCGTCCCCCAATATCTTCACCGGCATGTTCTTTTTCACAAGCCCATGTTGGAGGAGCACGCTCGGATCGATCTCTTTGAGCTCACTTTCCCGCTCGATCAAACGTTGGAGACCATCCAAGTTAATGACCGAATACGTTCGCCGGTTCCGATTGCGGAAACCATATTTCGGGACCCTTTTCTGGATCGGCATCTGGCCCCCTTCATGCCCGATCCTCTCGCGGTAACCGGACCGGGATTTGGCCCCTTCCATGCCCCTGGTCGATGTTCCTCCACGGGTAGAGCCTTTTCCCCTGCCGATCCGTTTCCTTTTTTTGACCGATCCTTTCGCCGGACGGAGATCGTATAGTTCCATTTTTGCGGTCTTTTTACTCGCCATCCTTGACTTCTACCAAGTGTGCGACCTTTTTGATCATGCCCCGGATCTGCGGGGTATCCGCTTTCACGGTCGTACTTCCGACCCGATTCAGCCCGAGCGCTTCGATCGTCCGCATTTGCGTATAGGGCCGATTGATCAGGCTTCGTTTCAATGTGACGGTCACTTTGCTCATGGTCGCTCCCTTTTAACCGTTGAAAACACGTTCCATAGGAATTCCTCGCTGATAAGCCACGGTTCTGGCATCCCTCATTTTGAAGAGGGCATCCAGTGTCGCTTTGACCAGGTTGTGGGGATTCGAGGATCCCTGTGACTTGGCCAGAACGTCGCGAATACCAACGCTCTCGAGCACGGCCCTCATCGCTCCTCCTGCGATCACACCAGTACCTCCGGATGCAGGCCTGAGAAGAACGCGCGCTCCTCCGAACTTTCCTTGCTGAGCATGGGGGATCGTGCCATTAATGATCGGCATCCGGTAAAGGTCTTTTTTTCCGTTGTCGATCGCTTGGGAAATAGCTTCGGGGACCTGTTTGGCCTTCCCGTGTCCATTACCGACCACCCCGTTCTCATCACCAACGACAACGATGGCCGAGAAGCTAAAATCCCGACCCCCTTTGGTCACTTTGACAACGCGTTTGAGCGCGACCAATCGGTCTTCCAGCTCCAGATCGCTGGAGACGACTTTCTTATAACTTCCTGCCTCCGTGTACATGAAATTCCTTTAAAAATTCAACCCTTTTTCCCTGGCGCCCTCCGCCAGGTATTTAACCCTTCCGTGATAGGGATAACCATTGCGGTCAAAGGCCACTTTTTCAATATTGGCCTTTAAAGCTTTATCCGCGACCTTTTCGCCGACCAATCGAGCTTGTTCGGTCTTTGTTACTTGCTGGGCATCATTGTCCTTTAAGGACGAAGCAGAGACTAGTGTATGCCCTTTTTGGTCGTCGATCAACTGCGCATAGATCTGCTTGTTGCTCTTGTAGACCGACAGCCTCGGACGCTGAGCAGTACCGGAAAGATCTTTCCGGACACGCCTTTTGACCCTTTTTCGACGAAGATCCTTTCTGGTTGCCATGATCATTAGGATTTGCCTGCCGCTTTTCCGGCTTTTCTCCTTATTTCCTCGTTCACGTACTTAATGCCTTTTCCTTTGTAAGGCTCAGGGGGACGCAGGGACCGTACTTTGGCCGCGACTTGTCCCACCAACTGTTTGTTGGGAGATTCAAAGGTAATGATGGGGCTCGCTCGCCTCGGGGTTTCCGCACTGACCTGCACTTCTTCGGGCATTTCAATGATCACATCGTGTGACAGCCCGATCGTAAGTTCGAGTCGCTGACCCTCGGCCTTGGCCCGAAATCCGACCCCGTTCAATTCCTGCTGGATCTTGAAACCTTCAGAAACGCCGGTCACCATATTGTTCATGATGGCCCGGTACATTCCGTGTTTGGATTTCACCTCTTTGTCCTCTGAATTCCGGGAGACCTTTATCTCATCATCGGCGACCTGAACATCCAAACGGTGGTCCTCGATCCGCTGTTCGAGGGTCCCTTTGGGTCCCTTGACCGTGACCGTGCTATCCTTGACGTCGACTTCGACGCCATCGGGGATCTTAATGGGTGCATTTCCGATCCTGGACATGGATTTTCCTTTTTTTCGATTCAGTGGACGTAACAGACCACTTCTCCTCCGACTTTTTCTTTTCGGGCCTCTTTGTCGGTCATGACACCCCTGGATGTAGAAATGATCGCCACACCGAGCCCGTTAAGGATCCGCGGAACCTCCCGTGAATTGGTGTATTGCCTCAAGCCCGGTTTACTGACCCTTTGTAGTTCTTGTATGACCGGTACTTTGTGCTTCTTATCGAGATACCTCAAAGCGACCTTGATGTTCCCTTGTTTGTTCGAGGATCGCGAATCGTTGTCGGGGTCCTCGATCTTGTAATTGAGAATGTATCCCTTTTCGTAAAGGATCCGCGTGATCTCCTTTTTCATTTTGGAGGCCGGAATATCCACGACCCTGTGTTGGGCCCGCTGGGCATTCCTTATCCGCGTCAAATAATCTGCTATCGGGTCGCTCAGCATGATCCTCGCAATTGTCGTTTACCAACTGGTTTTTTTGATACCGGGGATCTTGCCATTCAAGGCCAAACGCCTGAACATGATCCGCGAAAGACCGAAATGCCGCATATAACCCTTACCGCGTCCCGTTATCTGACAGCGATTGTGTAACCGCACGGGTGAGGAATTCTTGGGAAGTTTTTGGAGCTCCTCCCACCGGCCTTCGGCTTTCAATTGTTTCCTTTTTTCGGCATACTTATCAACAAGCTTCTGCCGTTTCTTTTCGCGTGCTTTTAAAGATTCTCTGGCCATATCAAAGGGCTTTATCAAATGGAAATTCGAAACTTTTCAACAATGTATAGGCTTCTTTATCGCTTTTGGCACTGGTCACGAAGGTGACGTTCATCCCGTTGACCCGATTCACCTTATCGATATCGATCTCGGGGAAGATGATCTGCTCCCGGACCCCCATGTTAAAATTCCCCTGACCGTCGAAACCTTTTACTTTAACGCCATTGAAATCCCTCGTTCTGGGGAGAGCAACACAAATGAAGCGATCCAGGAACTCGTACATCCGATCCTTCCGCAAGGTAACCTTGACCCCGATCGGCATTCCCTTCCGAAGCTTAAAACTGGAAACATCCTTCCGGGAGTAAGCCGGGACCGCCTTTTGTCCTGTTATCATGGAAAGTTCCTGAACAGCGGTCTCGATGATCCGTTTGTTGGCAACAGCATCGCCGAGCCCCTGATTGATCACGATCTTCTGGAGCTCGGGAACTTCCATGACGTTCTTATACCCCAATTCTTTCTGGAGTTGGGGCACGACCTCTTTCCGATACTGCTCTTTTAATCTGGGGACGTAACCTTGCATTTTCCTGATCTATTTTATCGTTTCCCCACTAGAGCGGGCCACGCGTACTATAGACCCGTCTTCTTGTCTTTGCCTTCCAACGCGCGTAGGCTCACCCGATTTCGGGTCCACCAGCATGAGATTGGACACGTGGACGGGGCCCTCTTGTTTGAGGATCCCTCCCTGGGGATTCTCGTTGCTGGGCCGGGTGTGTTTGTGGAGCATATTGATGCCTTCCACGTAAGCCCTGTTCTTGTTTATGTCTACGGAAAGGACCCGGCCTTCTTCCCCTTTGTTCTCACCGGTGATCACCCTGACGGTGTCGCCTTTTCTGATATGCAGTCTTTTCTTACCCATATTTTACAACACTTCTGGCGCGAGCGATATGATCTTCATATACTTCCGTTCCCGCAATTCCCTGGCTACAGGACCGAATATCCGAGTTCCCCGCATTTCGCCAAGCTGATCCAAAAGAACCACGGCATTATCGTCAAAGCGGATGTAGGACCCATCGTGGCGACGAAGCTCTTTGTTCGCCCGAACGATCACAGCCCTCGCCACACTTCCTTTTTTGATATTCCCCGCCGGAAGGGCTGACTTTACGGAGATCACGATCTGGTCCCCGATCGATGCCGAGGCCCGTTTGGTACCACCCAGCACCCGCAAACACTGGACCTCCTTGGCGCCGGTGTTGTCAGCCACTTTCAGTTTTGATTCCTGATGTATCATTGACCCGTCTTATTTAGCCCTTTCAACGATCTCGACCAAACGCCATTTCTTGCGCTTGCTGAGGGGCCTCGTTTCCATGATCCTCACCCAATCACCCTCATTGCAATCATCGTTCTGGTCATGGGCGATGAACTTGGAGGTCTTGTTCATGAACTTCCCGTATTTGGGATGCTTTTCCTTCCATCCGACCGATACCACAATGGATCGTTCCATCTTGTTGCTGGTGACGATCCCGGTCCTTTCTTTTCTTAGATTCCTTTCCATCGAGCCGGTCATTTTTTATTGTTCGCCTTTTGACTTTCCAATTCCCGTTCCCGCAGCACCGTTTTCAGCCTTGCGATGACCTTTTTGCTGGCCTTGATCCGGTTCGGGTTCTCAAGGTCGGAGACCGCATGGTCCAGCTTAAGCTTTTCGAGCGAGGTCTTCTCATTGTCGAGTTTCTCGAGAATATCCTCATTGCTCAGTTCCCTGATCTCTTTTGGTCTCATGGTGCTTTACGATTCGCCCAATCCGGCTCGTTTAACGAATTTTACGGTCACGGGCAACTTCTGCCCACCCAAACGCAGGGCTTCATAAGCCACTTCCTCAGAAACCCCGTCCACTTCAAAAAGGATCCGGCCAGGTTCCACCACAGAAGCCCAATGGTCAACGTCACCTTTTCCTTTACCCATACGGACCTCAGCAGGTTTAGAGGTAATGGGCTTATCGGGGAAGATCCGTACCCAAACTTTTCCTTCCCGTTTCATATACCGCGTCATAGCGATCCGGGCAGCCTCGATCTGCCGCGATGTCACGAACTTTCCCTGGAGGGACTTGATCCCAAAGGATCCAAAGGCCAGCCGCGTACCACGTTTGGCGACCTTTTTCATGCGCCCCTTCTGGGCTTTGGGAAATTTCGTTTTCTTGGGTTGTAACATTGTCCTTGCCTCTGTTGTGGTTCTTTATCTACTCACTTCCACCGCGCCCGGCGAACCCTTTGCTCTTTTTGTTGTCCTTTCTCCGGTGTTCGACCTCGGGGGAGAGGTCCCGTTTACCGAAAACTTCACCGTTGAAGACCCATACTTTAATACCGATCCTTCCATATGGGGTGTGGGCCTCAGAAAGGGCATAATCAATATCCGCCCGGAAGGTATGGAGGGGGATCCGTCCTTCCTTGAACTGTTCACGCCGGGACATGTCCGCACCGTTTAGCCGACCCGCGATCTGGATCTTGATCCCCTCCGCGCCCATACGCATGGTGGAGTTGATCGCCATTTTGATCGCACGGCGGAAGGAGATCTTGCCCTCCAATTGTCTGGCGATACTATCACCGACGAGCCGGGCATCCAGCTCGGACGCTTGATCTCGAAAATATTGATCTGAACGTCCTTATTGGTGAGCTTTTTCAACTCTTCCTTCAATTTATCAACCTCCTGACCACCTTTTCCAATGATAACACCGGGGCGGGCCGTTTTAATGGTCACGGTGATCAGTTTCACGGTCCGCTCGATAACGATCCGGGAAATGCTCGCCTTTTTCAGCCGAGCCATCAAATAATTCCGAATCCTCAGGTCCTCACCGATCTTATCGGCATACTGCTTGCCACCGAACCAATGGGAATCCCATCCCTTGATGTGGCCCAAACGAATTCCTACTGGATTGACTTTCTGTCCCATTTATTGCGTCTTCATTCAGCGATCTGGTTCTTACTTCCGAGTACGATCGTCACGTGATTGGACCTTTTCCGGATCCGGAACGCCCGTCCCTGAGCCCTGGGTCGAACCCGCTTTAATACCCGTGCGGGATCCACCCTTAGTTCCTCAACATAAAGAGCAGCATCCTCGGGCTGGGTCCCTTCGTTCTTTTGCTCCCAATTGGCAATGGCGGATCGCAGTAGTTTTTCGAGGTGTCCGGCGGCCTCCTTTTGGGTGTATTGTAGGATACTCAATGCCTTAAAAACATCCTCTCCCCGTATAAGGTCGGCGACGAGCCGCATCTTCCTCGGGGAGGAGGGGCAGTTCTTAAGTTTGGCAAATCCCACACCCTCTTTTTGAGCCTCTCTTGCCTCTTTTCTTTGTTTTTTCTTAGCGCCCATGGCCTTGAGTCGATTCCGTTCTTACTTCTTTTTCTTGGGATGCCCCCTGAATGTGCGGGTGTGAGCGAATTCTCCCAATTTGTGACCCACCATGTTCTCGGTAATATAGACCGGGATGAACTTCTGACCATTGTGTATGGCAACGGTCAGTCCAACGAATTCCGGGGTCACCGTAGAGGCCCGGGAATAGGTCTTGATCACCTCTTTTTTTCGTTGGGACTGGGCCTTTTCCACTTTTCGCCGCAACTTGTGATAAACGTACGGCGGTTTTTTGAGTGACCTGCTCATGGGGTCCTATTTTTTCCTGCGCTCAATAATGAGCCGGTTCGACTTCTTTTTCTTCTTTCTGGTCTTATAACCTTTGGCATAAAGCCCTTTTCTGGACCTGGGCAAACCACCGGAAGCCTTTCCTTCACCGCCACCCATCGGATGATCGATGGGGTTCATGGCTACAGGGCGCGTCCTCGGACGTCGACCGAGCCAGCGACTCCTCCCGGCCTTACCAGAGACCTGGAGTATATGACCGGAGTTCGATACCGTTCCAATTGTAGCCCGCCCCTTGTTCAATACCATCCGGGATTCACCGGAGGGAAGCTTCAGAACGGCATACTTGCCATCGATGGCCATCAATTGTGCATGCGTTCCGGCACCACGAGCCAATTCGCCTCCCTTGCCCGGCTGCAGTTCAACGTTGTGAATGACCGTACCGAGGGGAATATTCTTCAGCGGCAAGGCATTCCCAACCTCCACGGAAGGCTTTTCACCAGAGATCACTTCCTGACCGACCTGCAAACCCTCCGGCGCCAGAATATACCGTTTTTCCCCGTCCTTATAGGCGACCAAAGCGATAAGGGCAGATCGGTTGGGATCGTATTCGATACTCTTCACCTTACCAGGGACATCATCCTTGTCCCGCTTAAAATCGATCTGCCGGAACTTCTTCTTGTGCCCACCCCCTACGAGGCGATTGGTCATTTTGCCATAATTGTTCCTACCACCGGTGCTTTTCTTACGCTTGGTAAGGGACTTTTCAGGCTTGCGGGTGGTCACTTCATCGTAGGTATTAATGACCTTAAAGCGCTGTCCCGGTGTTATTGGTTTGTATTTTTTGACCGCCATTCCTTACCGCTTTCGAATGATCAAATATTGCCGTAGAGGTCGATGGTATCACCCTCAGCGAGCATCACGACAGCTTTCTTGTGATCGGGTGATTTGCCACTAAGGATCCCCGACCGGGTGTATCGTACCCTGTTCTTCCCGTTGTAGTTCATGGTGTTCACCTTTTCAACGGAAACCCCATAGATCCGCTCGATCGCTTCCTTGATCTCGAGCTTGTTCGCCCGGGCATCAACAATAAAGCCGAATTGATTGAGCGTATCACCTAGATGGGTCATCTTTTCGGTGATCACAGGTTTTTTAATGACTTCACGCTGGTCCATTTCGCAACTCTCTTATGCTTTCTTATGAAGGCTTTCGATCTTGTCAATGGCACTTTCAAGGAAGATCAGGTGTCGGGCCTTCAATACATCGTAGGTGTTGAGCTCGTGGTATGGAACGACACTGGCATTGGGAATATTCCGCGCGGAAAGACCAAGGTTCCGGTCCTTGTCCGGCAAGACCACAAGAACCTTTTGGTCCTCCACACTTAGATTCTTCAAAACCCCGGCGAACTCCTTGGTGGCAGGCCGGTCGAATTGAAGGTCCTCCAAAACTCGGACCCGCTCCTCCCTTGCTTTTTGACTGAGGGCAGAACGCTTGGCTTTATCCCGTTCCTTTTTGTTGAGCTTGATGTTATAATTCCGTGGGCGGGGTCCGAATACCGTTCCACCTCCCCGGAATATCGGACTCTTTATATCACCGGAGCGGGCCGATCCCGTCCCTTTCTGCCTTTTGATCTTAGCCGTACTACCCGTGAGCTCACCCCGCTCCTTCGCTTTATGGGTCCCTTGACGCCGGGCGTTCCGATGCCGTTTCACATCCATATACAGGAGGTGCTCGTGGGGTTGGATCCCGAATATATCATCGTTCAGGTCCACCTTTCGGTCCGTCTTTTTGCCGCTTTTATCGAGAACGTCAACTTGCATGATGCACTCCTTCTAATGAATTATTTGGTGACCCAGACAAAGCCCTCTTTGTGCCCGGGTACTGCTCCTTTAACAACAAGAATACCATCCTCGGGGAGCACCTTGACAACTTTCAGGTTCTTTTTGGTAACCCTTCTACCGCCGGTTCTTCCGGCCATTTTAAGGCCCTTCCACACCCTGGAGGGATCGGAGGCACCTCCGATCGAACCGGGCATCCGTTGGGTATCCTGCTGACCGTGGGTCATGTCACCAACACCCCGAAAGTCCCAACGCTTGACACCGCCCTGGAAACCTTTTCCCTTGGAACTTCCCGTAATATCGACGAATTCACCCTCTTCGAAGAGATCGACCTTCACCTCGTTCTGCGGCTGTAGCTCTTCTTCAAAGCCATTGAACTCTTTAATGGACTTTTTGGGGGTCGTCCCTGCTTTTTTGAAGTGTCCTTTGAGTGGGGCAGGCGTGTTCTTTTCCTTCTTTTCCCCGTAAGCCAGCTGGACCGCCTCATATCCGTCCTTGTCCTGATAGCGGACCTGGGTGACGACATTGGGGCTGGCCTCGATGATCGTACAGGGGACGTTGTTCCCCTCATCGTCATAGAGGCTGGTCATTCCGATCTTTTTTCCGATAAGTCCGGGCATTCTCTTCACTGTTTCCTCGGTTAAACCTTGATCTCTACGTCCACACCACTTGGCAACTCAAGTTTCATAAGCGCATCAACGGTCTTGGATGAGGAGCTGTAAATATCCATCAGTCGCTTGTAGTCGGAGATCTCGAACTGATCCCTTGCCTTTTTGTTTACATGCGGGGAACGTAGCACCGTGTAGACCCGCTTCTTCTTCGGAAGCGGGATCGGCCCACTAATGATCGCCCCGGTAGATTTCACGGTCTTCACGATCTTCTGGGCGGACTTATCCACCAGGTTGTGATCGTAGGATTTGAGTTTGATGCGGATCTTCTGGCTCATTTTCTCACCGTATTGCGCTTGTCATTCAGCCGTCTTAACATCCCCTTTTATGCTGGACACGACCTCGTCCTGCACGTTCTTGGGACATTGATCAAAGTGGGAGAACTCCATCGTGGAGCTCGCCCGTCCGGAGGACATGGTCCGGAGCGTTGTCACATAACCGAACATCTCCGAAAGGGGAACCATGGCCTTGACCACCTTGGCCCCACCCCGTGTTTCCATGTTCTCCACATGGCCACGCCGCTTGTTAAGATCCCCCACAATATCACCCATATACTCTTCCGGGGTCACCACTTCGACCTTCATAATGGGTTCGAGCAACACGGGGCCGGTTTTGGGTACCGCCTCTTTGAAAGCCATTCTTGCACAAGCTTCAAAGGCCAATGAATCGGAATCTACCGGGTGATAGGACCCGTCTATGAGGGTGACCTTCATCTGATCGATCGGATAACCCGCCAGGACCCCGTTTTTCATAGATTCCTCAAAACCCTTTCGAACATAGGGAATGAATTCTTTGGGAATATTTCCACCCTTAATATGGTCCGTAAAGACGAGGCCGGTCTCTGGATCGGGTTCATCGTCCTCCCCGGCAGGCTCGATCTGAACCTCCATATCGGCATATTTGCCCCGTCCGCCTGTTTGTTTCTTGTAGAGTTCGCGGTGTTTATAAGGCTTGGTGATCGTTTCCTTGTAATTCACCTGAGGAGGCCCTTTCGTACAATCGACCTTGAATTCACGTTTCAAACGATCGATCAGGACCTCGATATGCAATTCTCCCATGCCGGATATCACGGTCTGTCCACTCTCTTCATCCGTTTCCACATGGAAGGTGGGATCCTCTTCGGAGAGCTTGTTGAGCGCGCTCCCGAGTTTATCGATGTCCGCTTTGGTCTTGGGTTCGACTGCGACTCCGATAACCGGTTCGGGGAATTGCATGGATTCGAGAATGACCGGTTGTTCTGATCCGCACAGCGTATCTCCGGTACGGATGTCCTTGAACCCAACAGCAGCTCCTATATCACCGGCCTCGATGTGGTCGATCGGGTTCTGCTTGTTGGAGTGCATTTGATAAAGCCGCGAGATCCGCTCTTTCTTACCGGTCCGCTGGTTGTACACATAAGAACCAGCCTCCAGCTTACCGGAATAGGTTCGGAAAAAACAAAGCCGTCCGACATAGGGATCGGTGGTGATCTTGAAGGCGAGGGCGGAGAAAGGCCCATCCACATCAGGAGCACGCGTGACCTCTTCGCCCGTGTTGGGGTCCGTACCCCGCACATGTGCGACATCGAGCGGGCTCGGGAGCAGACTGGCAACAGCATCGAGGAGCAACTGCACTCCCTTGTTCTTAAAGGCCGAACCACAGAGGACCGGTGTGATCGTCATATCAAGGGTGGATTGACGAATGGCGGAGAGCATCTCATCCTCTGTAATGGAATCGGGGTCTTCGAAATATTTTTCCATGAGCTGCTCATCGGATTCAGCCACGGATTCCACCAACTTTTCACGCCAATTATCGACCGTTGAAACAAGATCCTCGGGGATCTCCGTCTCTTCAAAGGTCATCCCTTTGTCGTGTTCATTCCAGACATAAGCTTTCCGCGTAAGGATATCGACCACCCCTTTGAAATTGTCCTCACTCCCGATCGGTACCTGAAGGGGCACGGGATTGCTTCCGAGGTGCTCCTGCATTTGTCGGACGACCTCGAAAAAGTCAGCACCAGCCCGGTCCATTTTGTTCACGAAACCGATCCGGGGCACACCGTATCGATCGGCTTGTCGCCAGACCGTTTCGGACTGGGGTTCGACCCCGCCAACGGCACAAAAAAGAGCGATCGTTCCGTCCAATACGCGAAGAGAACGTTCCACCTCCACCGTGAAATCAACGTGACCGGGGGTGTCGATAATATTGACCTTGTATTCCTCGTTGTTATAATGCCAGAAGGTGGTCGTAGCGGCTGAGGTGATCGTGATACCTCGCTCCTGCTCCTGTTCCATCCAATCCATCTCGGCATCCCCTTCATGGACTTCGCCGATCTTGTGGCTCAACCCTGTATAGTAAAGGATCCGCTCGGTGGTGGTCGTCTTTCCGGCATCGATATGAGCAGCGATGCCGATGTTGCGTGTATATTGAAGGTCTCTCTTTTTAGCCATCGGACTGGATTAAAGGAATTCTCAGAATCTGAAATGGGAAAAGGCCTTGTTCGATTCGGCCATTTTATGGGTCTCTTCCTTTTTCTTGAAAGCACCGCCCTCTTCCTGGTAGGCCGCACTGATCTCATTGGCAAGCTTCTCCTCCATGGACTTCTCATTGCGGTTCCGCGCGTAGCGGATGATCCATTTCATAGCCAATGATATCCTTCGGTTGGGGGGCACCTCTCTTGGGATCTGGAAAGTGGCCCCACCAACCCGCCGACTCCTCACCTCAACAGTGGGGGTCACATTGTCCAGGGCTTTTTTAAATACGTCCAGGGGTTTTTCATCCTCTACTTTTTCGGCTATTCTGTCCATCGCATTGTAAAAAAGCCTGAAGGCCAGATTCTTTTTCCCATGCATCATCAGGTTGTTCACGAAGGATGCCACCAACTCGTCCCCGTATTTGGGATCGGGCAATAACTCTCTGTATTTGGCCTTTTCGTTACCCATAGTCACCGTTAAAGCGTGTTATTTTTTGCCTTTCTTGGTACCGTATTTGGAACGCCCCTGAGCCCGATCCTCAACACCAGCGGTATCGAGCGCACCTCTTACAACGTGGTACCGAACACCGGGAAGGTCCTTCACCCGGCCTCCCCTTACGAGGACGATCGAGTGTTCCTGAAGATTGTGACCTTCACCGGGTATATAGGAGTTCACCTCTTTCCCATTGGTGAGCCGGACACGAGCTACCTTCCGCATCGCCGAATTGGGCTTCTTCGGGGTCGTTGTGGAGACCCTGATACATACCCCGCGCTTCTGCGGACAGGAATTCAGCGCCGCGGATTTGCTCTTCTGCTTGACCTCTTTCCTCCCTTTTTTTACGAGTTGCTGGATTGTAGGCATTTAAGCGTGGTTGATTGAATATTACGAATACCCCTTTCCGGAATTGGGGCTGCAAATCTACAAGATTTTTAGATCCTTTCAAACCCGAAGCTTGAAAAATAGGGGAATCGATCCGGTTTTTGATCTTCAAGCCTTCCAGGAACCTTTTTTTAATACGAACGATCAATGGCTTACGATGATATGAAGGAGCCCTGACCGCCCATGTTTTTTCGTTCAATACCCAGCCCCTAAGGACTACCCAGCCCTTCCCCTTTCATATATTTGCTCTCCAGAAACCAGCCCGATGCCCACGAGTCCCTGCTCATGAAAGAACCCTTTCGCTTTTTGACCAGCCGTATCTTCCTGACCAACCTCGCTGGTGCGATCATTTTGTTAAGCATCCTCTTCTGGTCCGTGGATCACTGGCTCGAATCCTATACCCGTCACGGGGAGGCCATTACCGTACCGGATTACCGGGGCTATAAGGCATGGGAGCTGGACAGCATTGTGAAAGCAAGGGAGCTCCGCTACGAGGTGATCGATTCCATTTTTTCCCGGGATGCCGACCCCGGCGAAGTGATCAAACAACAACCGGAACCCGGTAAAAAGGTCAAAAAGGGCCGCCGTATTTACATCACCATCAACTCCCTGCAACCTGAAAGGGTGAAAGTACCCGACCTCCAGAACAAAAGCCTCCGACAAGCCCGAAATATCCTGAGGATCGTTGGCCTCAAAGCCGGGGAGCTGATCTATGAAGAAGGCCCTTGCACAAATTGTATCCTCGGTATGGAACATGCGGGAGACAGCATCGAGGCCGGCAAAAGCCTGGAGAGCGGGACGACCATTGATCTTGTCGTCGGAAAAGGACTCGGGGAAGAAAAAACCCCCATCCCTGATCTGATCGGCATAACAATAGAAGAGGCCGAAGAACGTTTGCGAAAGGATGTACTCAAAGTGGAAGCCCGGGTCTACGATGAGGGATGCTGTCCCACAAAGGAAGATTCCAACACAGCCAAAGTTTACAAGCAAAGGCCGAAAGCCAAGGAGAAGGAACTGGTCCCCCTGGGCACACCTTTTGACCTTTGGCTTACACACGATGAGGAAAAATTGCGAAAAGCCAAAACAGACAGTTTGAATGGGCTTTCATCCAGGGATAGCACAACACTCGATTAAGGCCCTATTGGTCTGGCTCGCGATCCTTGCAGGACCAGTCGGGAGGAGCCAGGAATCGACCCAACCGCTGCACCTGGACCGGCAACGAAGTTCAGTGAGCCCAAGCGCACCATCCCCCGAAAGGGCCCGGGACTGTCTCCGCTTCATCCATCAATTCGACACCCTTGAACTTCCTTTTAGGGATGATTTCTCAACCGACAAGTTCAAACATTACAATGCCGACACCACGGATCCGGGAGCAAAGGATACCGCCTTCTACCTCCTCTTTGACCAAAGCGGGCAACCCCTCCCCCCGAATACGGAATTCATGGAAACCCCGACCTTTCGCTATAGCGTGGACACCATTGACGGGGACACCCTCCTTGTCGACACCACCGCCCTTCCTTCCGAATCCATTGTCCTGAACGACACGAACGCTTTCCCCGCTCATAAGGATACCCTGATCGAAGCATGGCCGACCTACGAACTTTTCGATACACTCTGGAACGGTCGTGTCGATACCAATTTCTTTCCAGAACCCGATCTGGAACAAGGACGAAGAAAGGCATGGATCCTTCCACCGGACAGCACTTCTCACTGGATCGACCGCTTTGCTTTTCTGAACGCCACTTACCCGGAATCTCCACCGACGGTCGGTGTGGCCACCCTGGATGGACTCGATGAGATGGGGCAGCCCTATGATTTCAGCGATAAGAACGCCTACGGATGGGCTGATGAACTAACATCGGCGCCCCTGGACCTTTCCTTTTTACCACAGGACTCGGTCTTTCTCAGTTTTTTCTACCAACCGGAAGGGATCGGCAATGCACCGGAATCGAAAGATTCGCTGGTCCTGGAGTTCAGATCCCCGGACAGCTCTTCCTGGGACCCTGTCTGGTCAGCCAAGGGAAGGGAGATGGATGACAGTGGCCGGGCTTTTCAGCAAGAGATCATGGCGATCACTGATCCCGGCTATCTCAAAAAGGGATTCCAGTTCCGGTTCCGGAACCGGGCCACGCTGTCGGGTAGTTTCGATCACTGGCACATTGATTACGTAAAGCTTAACGAGAACCGGGGCGTTGGCGACACCCTTTTGGATGATGTTGCGTTCCGCTATAAAGAACACAGCCTCATCCGAACATTCACGGCCATGCCATGGAAACACTTCAAGGTAGACCCCGTGAATTTCATGAAGGACAGCCTGATCACTCACCAAAAGAACCTCAGTACCACTGCCAAGCTCATGAGCAACCGCATGCGGATCAAACACAACGGGAATGTGACGAACGATTTGCCCCATCCCCTGAACCCGAGCATACAGCCCCGTCAGAACTTCAACACCATACACAGTATTGGCAGCACCCCCAACGAATTCGTCTACGACACCAGTTTTGCCGATACCTCCGCCTATTTCCAGGTAGAGCTCATGCACAACACCTCCCCGGACGCCAACCGAAACAATGATACCATCCGCTTCACCCAGCGGCTTACGGATCGCTATGCTTACGACGATGGGACAGCCGAGGTCGGCTACGGTGTCCTGGGGAACAGCGTAAAGATCGCTGTCTCTTATGATCTGCCCATCCAAGACACGCTCATCGGATTAAGGATCCATTTCACACCGGCTTTCAAGGATGTCAGTGACGAGTCCTTTTTCGTGACCGTATGGGACGGGGCGGGTGCACCCGGGAACATCATTCACCAGAATTTTACATTTCATTCCCCGAAATACCCAAATGGCCCTAATCGTGCGGCCTATTATCCGCTGGATTCGGTCATTGAGGTAGACGGAAGGATCCATGTTGGGTTTCAACAAACCACCAAGGCCAAGCTCAACATAGGGATGGACCGCAATATCAACACCCGCAAAAAGATCTGGTTCAATACCAGTGAGAACTGGGAGAACACAAGCTTCGAGGGCTCCCTGATGATCCGCCCGGTATTCGCAGCGGGCAATACCGATCGTATTATCGGGATCAACGAAAGAGCAGCTTCTTCCGTCCCGGACCCGAAGATCTACCCCAACCCGGCGGACCAACGCTTTCGGGTCAGCTTAAACAGCGGTCGCCATAGCTACAGCTACCGATTGGTAGACCTTACGGGAAGAAGCGTTCGGACCGGACGCTTTACCAGCGAGACCGAACTCAAGGTCCAGGATCTCGATAACGGGCTATATCTATTGAAACTTCGATCCCCGAATGGTGGCACGAGAACCAAAAAGGTCCTCATCCGGCACTGATCCCCGGAAGGACCAGGAAAATGCGGAAGACAGCTCCTTCAGCTCTGATAACACGGGTCAGGAGATGTACGAGCACCATCGGATCATTGTGGATGGCAAACAAGAACACCTGCGGATCGATAAGTTCCTGATGAACAGACTGTCCAACACGTCCCGCAGCCGCCTTCAAAATGCTGCCAAGGCAGGAAACCTGCAGGTCAATCAAAAGCCGATCAAGCCCAATTACAAGGTCAAGCCGGGTGATGTGATCCGCCTCGTTCTGCCTTACCCGGTCCCCAGTACAGAACTTATACCGGAGGAAATGCCCCTCCATATCGTACACGAGGACCCCTATATCGTGGTCGTCAACAAAGTTCCCGGGCGTGTCGTCCATCCAGGACACGGGAACTGGACCGGGACCCTGGTGAACGGCCTTCTCCATCATTTCCGGGAACAGGGAACGGACGCGGGTCACGTACACCCCTATCTCGTACACCGATTGGACAAAGAGACCTCAGGGCTTATGGTCGTGGCCAAGGATGAAGAAACGCAGGCCCATCTGGCCAATCAATTCTTCGAACGGAGCATCGACCGGAAATACCACGCACTCATCTGGAGCGAACCACCAGCGGAGGAAGGGACCATCGAGGGCCATATCGGACGTTCCTTAGGGAACCGCAAGAAAATGGCCGTCTTTCCGGAAGGGGACCATGGAAAAGCGGCCCGGACCCATTACCGGGTACTGGAACGATTGTACTACGTGAGCCTCGTGGAATGCACGCTCGAAAGTGGCCGGACCCATCAGATCCGCGTTCATTTCAAGGAGATCGGCCATCCCGTTTTCAATGATTCGACCTATGGCGGTGACCGGATCCTAAAGGGAACGGTTTTCGGGAAATACAAACAGTTCGTCCACAATACCTTCCGGGTGCTTTCCCGCCAGGGCCTCCATGCCAAAACCTTGTGCTTCGACCATCCGAAAAACGGGGAACGGATCGCTTTTAACTCGGAACTCCCGGAGGATATGAAAAGTGCCTTGGAACGCTGGAGAAAATACGCCACCGATCAGGGGGCCGGTGATCCGGACATTCCCAGCAGTTAACCTGTTCTCCATCTCCTGAAATAATCGTATAATTGCACGCCGTTTCGCTGACCCCAAAATCGTTCACCATGAATCCCATCAAAGACATCGAGAACAAGATCATCGAAAAGCCTTCCTGGCCAAAATTCCATCCCGGCGACACGATAAGCGTTGATTACACCATACGCGAGGGCAGCAAGGAACGGGTCCAGCGTTTCAAAGGGACCGTCATCGAACGGAAAGGCTCCGGCGCCACAGAAACATTCACGGTCAGAAAAGTGACCCAGGGCATCGGTATCGAGCGGATCTTTCCCGTCCGCTCACCCTTCATTAAGAACATCACCGTGAACAAACACGGGAAAGTCCGACGGGCCCGAATCCATTATCTCCGCGATAAATTCGGTAAAGCAGCGCGGATCCCGGAAAAGAAAAAGAGCAACAAGCGCGAGGTCTGATCGCCTACCGACCTTCATCGACCCAGTCGATCCCTTTTCGCAACCAGTCCAAAGTCCGCTTCTCGTCTGACCCGGTCTCGGGCTGATGGTCATAATACCAGGCAGCCTGTCTGGGCAAGGTCATGAGGATGGACTCCGTTCGACCACCACTTTGCAGGCCAAAACGCGTTCCCCGGTCATAGACCAGGTTGAACTCAACATAACGCCCTCTTCGCAGATCCCGCCATTGAAGCTCTCGGTCCCCGTAAGCCATATCCCGTTTCCGCGAAACGATGTCCCGATAGATCGGAATGAACCCTTCCCCGACATCCTGGACAAAAGAGAAGAGGGACCCGACTGGAAGATCATCCGCCGGCCGAAGGTGATCGAAGAAGATCCCTCCGATACCCCGGGTTTCCTCCCGATGAGGGATGTAGAAATAGGTATCAGCCCATTCCTTGAAACGCGGATAAAAAGACGAGTCGTGCCGGTCACAGACCTCTTTCAATGCCTGATGGAAACGAATGGCCTCTTCGGGATCGACATAGATCGGGGTTAGATCGATCCCCCCACCGAACCAACACGTTCCCCCTTCCAACTCGAAGTAACGGACATTCATGTGGATAATGGGCAGATAGGGATTCCACCCGTGAAAGACCAAGGAGACCCCGGTTGCATAGAAATCGCCACCGGCCTCCACATTCAGCCTTTCACTAAGTTCCTGGAACAATTTCCCGTAAACCTCCGAGAAGTTCACCCCCCCTTTTTCCAGGAGCCGGCCGTTCTCCATGACCCGACTCCGTCCACCACCCCCTTCATCACGGTTCCAACTATCCTCTTTGAAACCCTTTCCCCCATCCAGGGTCTCCACTTCTTTAGAGATCCGGTCCTGTAATCCCCGGAAACATTCACTGATCGTTCTCTTGTCCATAATCTGAGCGAATAACCGGATCAGCGAGACTCCTCCAGGTCATGAAAGACATCAATGAGCCGATGATCCTCGTACTTCAACAGAAACACATGGCGGTTCTCGTATCCACTGTTCACACCAGTTCGATAGGGCTCGATATCAAGATGGACCAGTTCGGGATCGTGTTTCGGAAAATGTTCAGGAAAGTTTCGTCCGTATTGATGTAAGGCCCGGAAATAATACCATCCGATATCGTAGCCCAGGGTGCTCTTTTGGGTAGGGTCCACATAGAAACGCCGGCGATAGCTCTTAATGAAACGGATGGTCCTGGGTTTTTCGTAATTCAGATGGGTGCTGGAAACGACATGCATATTAAAACGGTGTCGATAATCAAAGCCTATGTTGTTAAAGTCGAGCCAGGCCTCCGGGCCGAATATCCGGACGGGATATTCGGTTTCCATGGCTGAGAGTCGGTTGAGCAGGTTGCTCAGAAGAACATCGTCATCGGAGGGTATGGCAAGGATATTGGGCGTATCGGGCTCAAGCTTCTTTTTGAGCCCCTCCACCTTGTGATCCTTCAGTTCGCTAACAAAAAGGGAATCCCGGAAAGAGCTATCCATTTCTCCGATCCGACGGTTGAAATTGTCCCGGAAAATGCGTTGCAGATGGGCATCCTTTTCCTTTCCGCTCTTCATCATGATCACATTGTGATGCTGGTGTTTTTCAGCAAGATATCGAGCCATGTGTTGGATCTGGGTCACTGTGGACGGTACAGGCTTGCTGACATAGGGATTCCCGAGAAGGAGCCTTTCATTGCCCTTGAGCGGGGAAACCAGATGAATGGCGTGTTCTTTTGCATACGCAGCAGCCATTTTAAGAGGGCCGGGATACAGCGGGCCTATAAAGAGGTCTGACTTCCATAGCCTCTTCTCTTTGAAAAGGCGCTTTAACTTGGCGGTGTCCCGGGCCGTATCATATACCCGCAGCCGGAGGGACAGGCCTTGTTGCCGCAGGGAATCCGCCGCTACGATCACCCCGTTGAGGAATTCCAGGGATTGCTGTGTCAGATCATAGAAAGGATCCTCCGCATCAAGGGGCCGTTCTTTCATGATGCTGTCGTTCTTTTCGAGGAAAAGGGGCAGCAAGACAACAACCTCGTAACGGTCCTTTTTGACGATGGAATCCTTTGTCATCTTTCGGATACCGCTTTTTGACAAGCGGGGGATCAAGAGGATATCCCCTTCCTGGACCCCTTCCGGGAATTTGTTGTTGAACAATAGAAGAAATCTCGGGTCCAAGCCAAAGCGTTCAGCGATGGAGTCGATCGACTCCCCGGCCCTTACTTCATAAAAACCCAGGGTATCGCCGCTCTTTCCAACACCCAGTTCGACCCTTAAGGGGCCATCGTCGGTAGAGGCCCTTCCGGTATCAACACTTTTACTACTTTCCTCATCCCCCCACTCCATTGGGATAAGAAGCGTATCATCAATGGCCAGGGCCCGCTCCACTACCGGGTTATTACCCGTAATGACATCAATGGGAACGTCGTATTGTTGGGCAATAGAAAAGAGGGTTTCCCCTTTTTTGACCACATGTTGGCGAAGACCGGAACGAGACCTTGCGGTGTCGCTTCCCCTTTTGGGCTTTCTTGAATTCTCTGATCGACGCTGTTGACCCTGCGGGAGGATGAGGCTGTCCCCCAATTCCAGCGTTTCCGCTGATACCGAATTCAACGAAAGCAAGGTATCCACATCCGTTCCGTATCGTTCCGCTATAGAAAAGAGGGTTTCCCCTTCGCTTACCACATGGACCTTTCCTGTATCCTTAGTGGCACTTTCGGAAACCATGGTATCTTGTGACGCTTTCTTGTTCAGGGGGATCCAGAGGCGATCGCCCGGTTCGATACCACTGTTGGCTTTGGGGTTTCGTTCCAGAATACGATCGACCGACACCCCGTACTCCTTACCGATCGAGTACAGGGTCTCCGAACGCTGAACCTCATGAACACGCACCCCCACTGCCCTCATGGGGATCCTCACCGTCTGCCCTACCTGAAGGTCGGTCACATCCACATCCGGATTCGCGGCCCGAATATGGGGGATCTCAATGGCGTAGCGCTCTGCCACCCCATAGAGGGTTTGCCCTTTCCGAACCGTATGGATGATGAACTTTTCCCCACCGATTTTTTCGATGGTCGGGGACCGGTCGGGGTTCCCCTGACCACGGACGACCATGGCAGCGGACCCCCCGATCAAAAAAGCGAACAAAAGCAAGGCTCGAAGGCTTCTTCCCGGGAAACGAGGAATATCGGTATTGAACAAATACTTCACTCCCATTCGATGGTGGCCGGTGGTTTCGAACTGATATCGTAGACCACGCGATTTACCCCTTGGACTTGATTGATGATACGATCCGCCACACGACCCAATACATCGTAGGGCAGATGGCACCGATCGGCCGTCATCCCATCCGTCGACGTTACAGCCCGCAAGGCCACGACTTGCTCGTATGTTCGCTCATCCCCCATGACCCCCACCGAATGGATCGGCAATAAAACCGCCCCTCCCTGCCATACCGAATCATAGAGTCCATGTTCCTCCAGGGCACTGATGAATATCGCATCAGCCTCCTGGAGTACCCGGACCTTTTCAGGGGTGACATCCCCGAGAATACGAATAGCAAGGCCCGGCCCCGGAAATGGATGCCGCCGGAGGATCCGCTTATCGAGACAAATGGTCTTCCCGACCCGCCGGACCTCATCCTTGAATATGGAACGCAACGGTTCCAATACCTCGAGGTCCATCTTATCGGGAAGCCCTCCGACATTGTGATGGGACTTGATGGTCGCGGAAGGGCCCTTGACCGAATGGGATTCGATCACATCCGGATAGATCGTCCCCTGCCCGAGCCACTTGACATCCTCTTCCGCTGGTAGTGTTTCCCGGATGGCACGGGCTTCCTCCTCGAATACATCGATGAAAGTGTTCCCAACGACCTTGCGTTTTTGTTCGGGATCGGCCACGCCCTCTAACCCCTTGTAAAAACGTTCACGGGCATCAACGCCCTTCACGTTCAACCCCATTTGCTTGTAGCTTTCCAAAACAGCCCGGAATTCATCCTTGCGCAACAATCCATTGTCGATGAAGATCCCATGGGAACGATCTCCGATCGCTTCATGCAAAAGAAGGGCACATACAGAGGAATCCACACCCCCTGAAAGCCCTACCACTACATGATCCTTTTCCCCCACTGTCCGGCGGATCTCCTCCACCGTTGCATGAACAAAAGCCTTTGGGGTCCAATCGCGACTGCATTCGCAATCCCCGACCACAAAATTCTCGAGGAGGAGCTTCCCTTCTGTCGTATGGTATACTTCGGGATGGAACTGCAGCCCGTATGTACGCTCCCCTTTCAAGGCAAATGCGGCCACATAGGCATCATCCGTAGTTGCGATCCGGACCGCGTTCTCCGGCAGGGAAACGATACTATCCCCGTGCGACATCCATACCTGGGATCCATCATCCAGCCCCTTCATGAGCTCGTGATCACGGTCGATCCGGTTGAGGGCTGCCCGGCCGTATTCCCGCTTGGCGGACGCTTGAACCGTTCCACCATCGGAAAGCGCGAGATATTGAGCCCCGTAACAGATACCCAGTAGGGGAACCTGACCACGGATCCCCGAAAGGTCCAATCGCGGCGCATCCGCATCGTGCACCGAAAAAGGGCTTCCGGAAAGAACGACCCCCTTGATGGAGGGGTCCATGGAAGGTAAAGCATCAGGGGAATGGATCTCGCAATACACGTTCAATTCCCGGATCTTCCGGGCGATGAGTTGGGTGTACTGGGAACCGAGATCGATGATCAGGATCGTTTCAGGCATGTTCAAAAATAAAAAGGATCGGAGTGCAACCCGCGGGATCGTTGCTAATTCGAAGGGATCGTTAAAAATTCGGGGACGATCGGCCGGGAACTTTCCCAAGCGGTCAAATGAAGCGGGCGAAACCGATCCGCATATCTTTGCCCATATGCGTCCCTTCCTTCAACAAGTGGTCGAAGATCTCTCCCAAGACCGGGGGAACGACCTTTCGAAACTGACCCTGGTCCTTCCCAGTCGCCGGGCCGGGCTCTTCGTTCGAAAGTACATCGGGGAACGGACGGAACGGCCGACCTGGGCACCCGAGATCCTGACCATTGAGGATTTCCTACGCTTTTTGACACCTTACCATATCCCCGAGGACATTAATCTCCTTTTTCATTTATACGGATCTTACCTGCGCGTAGCGGACCCCGATCGGCGCCAGGACCTCGACAAGTTCAGTAAATGGGGGAACCTTTTTCTCCGGGACATCAACGAGATCGATAACCAGCTCGTCCCGGCGGGTCAATTGTTCACCGGTATACGGCAAGTGCGGGAGATCGAGCATTGGAGCCTCAATGCTTCCGAGCTGAGTGAAGGACAGGAAAGATTCGTCCAATTCTGGGAAATGCTGGGGACCCTCTACGAAGCTTTCCGGACCGATCTGCGCTCGGAAGGCATGGCCTATCCCGGCATGGCGATCCGTGAATTGGCCGAAGAACCGGGGCTTGGCGGGCATTCCTTCGGACCCGACAGCGTGCACTTCATCGGTTTCAATGCCCTTAGCACGGCGCAGGAGACCCTCATCCGCCACTTTCTCAGAGAAGGATATGGCTGGATCTATTGGGATGCAGACCCCTATTACATGAAGGACCGCACCCAGGAAGCTGGGATGTTCTTACGGAAAACCCTCGAGAACTGGGATGAACAGGAAAGGATGTGCTGGTATCAAGGCGGCCTTACCACCAACGACATCCGCATCGAGGTCACCGGCGTCCCCAAGGTCGTAGGCCAGGTCAAGACAGCAGCAAGAGACCTGCCAGCGGATGCGGCCATGGTCCTGGCCGATCAATCCCTTTTGATGCCGACCCTCAATTCCCTGCCTGAGGACCTTCCGGCCCTGAACATTACCATGCAATATCCCCTCGACCAGACCCCTTTGCACGACCTTTTCACAGCCCTTTTCACCCTTCGGGAGAATGCCGGTCGTTTTCAGGGTACCACGGAGGAAAAGGAGGCAGGGCTTTATCATCACAAGGATATCGCCCGTATCATAAGGCATCCCTATTTCGCCTCACTCTTTGGGAAGGACCGGCATATCCCCACCACGATCCTCGATACCATAAAGGAACGGAACACGGCTTTCCTGACCCCAACGGAGCTCAAAGAAGTGATCGGGTCGGTCATCCCGGAAAGTAAGGCCATTGTATCGGCCCTTTTCGATCCCTGGGACCGGATCCCCGGTGATGTCCTGAATGGATTCAAGACCCTCACCGAGGCCTTAAAGCAAAGTTTCGGAAAGGATGAGCGGCGCACCCTCGACATGGAATATCTCTACGAATATGCCCGAAATATAACCCGCTTGAGCACGCTCTTGGAAACCCATCCTTACGTTCATACGCTCGCGGGCTTCAAACGGATCTTCAACCGGGCGATCAGGGGAGCCGGCCTGGCCTTTTACGGGGAACCGCTGCAGGGCTTGCAGCTCATGGGCATGCTCGAGACCCGTTCCCTGGACTTCCGGGAAGTGATCCTCCTGGCGGCCAACGAGGACGTTCTTCCGGGAACACGGCCGGACGATTCCCTCATCCCCTTCGATCTCCAAAACCTTTATGGTCTGCCCACTCATCGGGAGAAGGAAGCCATTCACGCCTACCACTTTTACCGCTTGCTCCAGCGGGCCGAGAAGGTAAGGATCTTTTACAATACGGAGGAAGAAGGATTCGGGGCGAGCGAGAAAAGTCGCTTCCTTACCCAACTCCTCTACGAATTCCCGGAAAAGAACCCCAACGGCCGGATCCAGCACCACATCGCCAGGCCCGTCACCCAAATGCCCGAACCCGAAACACCCCGCATCGAAAAGACGGAGCCGTTGATCGAAACCCTTCGGGAACACCTACAAAAAGGCGTGTCCCCAACCGCACTTAGCACCTATACCCGCTGTCCGCTGGACTTTTATTATCAATACGTCCTGGGCCTCCGCGAACCAGCAGAAGTAGAGGAGACCATCGAGGCACGGACCCTTGGCATTGTGGCTCATCAGGTCATGGAGGACCATTTTGGACCATGGAAAGGTCAGGTCGTGCATCCCGATGCCATCCAAAAAATGATCGATGAGACCCCCCAACGGGTCCGGGAGGCCTTTAAGGCGGAATTCCCGGCCCGTGAAGTGGAACGGGGAAAAAACCTTTTGCTTACCCGCATGACCGAAAAAAGCCTGGTTTGGCTACTCCGCAGGGAGAAGGCGGACCTCATCAAAGCCCGGGAAAAGGGGGCGGAACTGACCGTGCTCGGGGTAGAGGAATGGCTCAAGCGGGAATTGCGGGTTCCCATGGAGAATGAGACCCTCAGCGTCCCACTTCACGGCAAAGCCGACCGGATCGACCGACTGGGGGACCAAGTCCGTATCATCGATCACAAGTCCGGACTGGTCGAACCACGGGACCTCAAGATCAACGGTGAAGAGGGGATAAGCGGGGACCAGAAGAAAGACAAAGCCCTCCAGCTAATGACCTATGCCTGGCTTTACGATATTCCGGAGAACCATGAACTGAGCGCCGGGATCTGCTCCCTCCGGCGACCCCAGCGTGGGGTCATGCCCCTGTTGTTGGACCAAAAGGCGGCATTGGACCGGAAGCGGCTCGATTCCTTCGAGGAGATGGCACGGGGATTGATACAGGAAATACTGGACCCTTCGGTCCCGTTCGAACACGATACGGAAAGCCAATACTGCACATTCTGCCAAAGCTCATGAAAACTGAAACCCGCATCACACTCATCCTGATGGTCCTGCTAATGGTCTATTTCCCATTGCTCAGCCAGGACAAGGAACCCACAAAGGAAGAAGCACTGGTAACGGTCCGCACCATGAAAACGGATTCCACTGCAATGGCCAACGAAGCCGTGATCTTCACGGACCAGGAGAGCGGGGAGGAATTCAAGGGGGTCACCGGATCGGACGGGACCTTTCAGATCCTCCTCCCCAAAGGATCGAAATACCAGGTCGCTTACAAGACCCTCAAGGATAAAACGCAGTACAGCAATATGGAGCTCCCCGAGGCCAGAGGCCGTATGACCAGCGAGCTGACCATCACCTACGAACCCCCGAGAAAATACGTTCTGCGCAATGTCCATTTCGAGACGGGAAGTGCAGCACTCAAGCCTTCTTCACACGCTGCCCTCGATCAGGTCGTGGATTATATGGAACGAAAAAGCGATATCCGTATCGAGGTCGCCGGCCATACGGACAGCCAGGGCAAACCGGAAGAGAACATGCAACTCTCAAAGGAGCGCGCCCGGACTGTGGTGGACTACCTCGTGAAACAGGGGATCAAACGCTCCAGGATGGTCCCCAAGGGGTACGGGGAGGAAAGACCGATTGCCTCGAATGACACCGAGGAAGGTCGGCAAAAGAACCGGCGGACGGAGGTGGAGGTCCTTAAAGAGTATTGAGTCCTAATCCCCGAACTTCTCCTTCCACTCCTCCTGCAAGGCCTCGTAACGACTCGTCTCTTGCTCCCACTGTTCCATCAACTCATCGAGGCGGGACTTTTTGCGCCGATGATCCTCGAAGATCCCGTCATCCACCGATAGGTCCTGGGCCTTCTCCGGGTCCATGAGCTCCCCCTCCATTTCTTTAACCACTTTTTCCTGTTCATCGATGCGGGCTTCCAGATCCCGGATGGTCTTGCTGCACTTGCGGATCTTCTTGTTGAGCTCCTTGCGTTCCCGGGGATCGAGCTTTTTTCCATCGCTGGTCCCATTGTTCTTTTCGTACTCTTCCTGCTCCCCTTTTTCATCACCCTTCTTTAAAGCTTTCTTTTGACCACCCCTGTCGAGGTCCTCAAGGTCGCTCATCTCCCGTTTATCGAGGAAATATTGAAGATCGCCGATGTATTCCCGGACGCCCTGATCGGAGAATTCGTAGACCTTATCCGTCAAACCCTGGAGGAAGTCCCGGTCGTGAGAGACCACGATCAGCGTCCCATCGTACTGAAGGAGGGCATTTTTGAGGATGTCCTTTGAGGTCATATCGAGGTGATTGGTAGGCTCGTCCATGACCAGGAAATTGACCGGGTTGAGCAGAAGTTTGCACAATGCCAACCGCGAGCGTTCACCACCCGACAAGACCTTTACGGGTTTGTGGACGTCCTCCCCTGTAAAGAGAAAGGACCCCAGCACATTCCGGATCCTGGTCTCCCCTTCGGACGGAGCTTCTCGTTCAGCGGTCTGCTGAACAGTGAGCGACGGGTCCAGCTGATCGGATTGGTCCTGGGCATAATACCCCATGCTCACATTATGCCCTTTTTTCACTTCGCCCTCATGATCGAGCACACCAGCAATGATCTTGGCAAGGGTGGTCTTCCCTTTTCCATTCTTCCCAACGAAGGCGACCCGGTCACCCCGGTCCATCCTGAAAGAGACATCCCGGAGGACCTCCTTTTCTCCGTAGGATTTGCTCACATGTTCCACAGCCAGGGGGACCTTTCCGGAGCGGGGAGCCGGGGGAAAACGAAAATGAACACGCGAGGTGTCCTCTTCATCGACCTCTACCGACTCCATTCGGTCGAGGCGTTTTTTGAGGTTTTCCACGAAAGAGGCTTTGTTGGGCTTGCCCTTGAACTTTTCGATCAGTCCCTCAATGCGCCGGATCTCCTTATCCTGATTTTCCTTGGCACGTTGTTGATTTTCCCGGCGTTCCTGCCGCAATTGAACGAACTTGCTGTAAGGGACCCGATGATCGTGGACCCGTCCCCGGACGACCTCAATGGTCCGGTTGGTCACGGAATCCAGAAAACGGCGGTCGTGGGAAACGATCACCAAACCACCACCAAAGGCTTTCAACCACTCCTCCAGCCAAATGATCGATTCAATATCGAGGTGGTTGGTGGGCTCGTCGAGCAAAAGCACATCCGGTTCCCGCAGGAGGATCTTGGCAAGTTCGATCCGCATGCGCCATCCACCACTGAAGGTATTGGTCGGCTGATCAAGATCGTTTTCACGGAAACCAAGCCCGAGCAAGACCTTTTGAATATTGGCCTGAGCCGAATAACCATCCATCATGGCGAAACGCTCTTCAAGATCGCCGGCTTCCTGGACCAGCTTCATATATTCCGCATCATCCCGTCCAGCCTCCCGAGTCATAAAATCCCGAAGCTCGTAAAGTCTGGCTTCCATTTCCTGAAGCTCCTCAAAGGCCGTCTCGGCTTCCTCAAAGACCGTTTTGCCTTCCGGCAACTCGATGTCCTGGTCCAGATGACCGACCCGGGTCTCACCAGAAGAAGCGACCGTACCGCTCGTGGGTCTTTGGCGGCCACTGATGAGCTTGAGGAGGGTCGACTTACCGGCCCCGTTCTTGCCGATCAGACCGATCCGATCGCCGGCATTGATCATAAAGGAGATGTCATTGAAAAGGATCTCCCCGCTGTAACGTACGGTCACGTTGGATACACTGATCATAGGGCGCAAAGATATCAGGTCTGGCGCGTCCTTATGGGGATATATCTGGGTATAGGACCTTAAAAGTGTTCACGCAGAGGCCGAACCATCCAACTTCATCACCCTCAACAGATAGATATCGATCACTGTATGCGCGATCATGGCAGCAATCGGACCAACATTGTCGTAGATCTTCCCCATCCCTGCTATGACAAGCACCATAAACAGGCCATAGATCGTCAATCGCCAGTTCATGGGATTGATATAACCATGGAGTAAAACAAAGAGAAAGGAGGTCAGCCAAAGGCCCAGATAAGGCTGTAGCCCACCCCTAAAGAGGAGTTCCTCCCCCACGCCGGCACAAATGGAGACGAGTACGATATCGAAAAAGCCCAGCGGGATATCTCCGAAAAGTCGCCCATAGAAACGGCGAACAGGGTCCATAAAAGGCATCCTGATAATGGTCCATCCCGTGGAAGCAGCCAATAGGCCATAAAGCACCCCAACAGTGCCCTGGAACCAAAAGGGGGTCTGACCGCTCAAAGCCTCTGTGAGCGAAAGCCCGAGAAAATTCCGGATCACGAACAAACCGAGGCCACCGAACCCGAACAGGGTGAACGCAGCCAACATCAACACATGTTTCCGCTGAAGCAATGGGAGCGCATTGTTGTGGGGGCCAAATCTAAGGCGAAGTATCCACGTAAGGTGATCGGGGATCAGGACCATAAAGCCCAGCTCGAATCCTTACCTTTGCAAAGGTTCGGAAATGGGAAAAGGATCGGACAAAGCAAAAAAAGGCATCGCATCGGCCCCTGTTCGGATCAAGGGGGCCCGGGTGCACAACCTGAAGAACATCGACCTGGACATTCCCCGAAGGAAGCTGGTCACCATTACCGGGGTATCAGGGTCGGGGAAGTCATCACTTGCCTTTGACCTTCTCTATGCGGAGGGACAGCGGCGTTATGTGGAAAGCCTTTCCGCTTATGCACGGCAATTTCTCGGCAAGTTGGAAAAGCCGGACGTTGACGAGATCGATGGGATATCCCCGGCCATTGCCATTGAGCAAAAGGCCGCTACAAAGAACCCCCGATCAACGGTAGGCACCACCACCGAGGTCCATGAATACCTGAAACTCCTCTTCGCCCGGGTCGGGAGGACCTATTCACCCATTTCTGGGGAGATGGTCAAAAGAGACTCCCCCGAGGATGTAAAGGCTTTCATAGAGGGATTCCCGGAAGGGACCCGCGGGATCATTGCCAGCAACTGGACACCGGGAACGGAACGATCCCCGGCAGAGGAGCTCCAAACCCTCTCTCAACTGGGTTTTAGCCGGCTTAAGACCCGTGAAGGGATCAAAAAAGTGGACGATCTGAACGGGGATGAGCTCGATGCCCTCAAACCCCTATACCTGGTCATCGACCGGATCGTTTCGCGTCCGGAACAGGAAGACAACGGCAATCGCTTGCTGGATTCTGCCCGGACCGCTTTTTTTGAGGGACAGGGCTCCTGTCAAGTGGAAATGTACCCGGAAGACCAGGACCCCGTGATCAAGGAATTCTCGGATAAGGCCGAAAAGGATGGGATGCGCTTTGAAGACCCCTCCACCGACCTCTTCAGCTTCAACAGCCCACTGGGAGCTTGCCCGAGTTGCGAAGGTTTCGGTAGCGTTATGGGGATCGATGAGGACCGCGTTATACCGAACAAAAACCTCTCCGTTTACGAAGACGCCATCGTTTGTTGGCGCGGTGAGAAAATGAGCCGATGGAAGCAGGAACTGGTCCGCAACGCCCACAAGTTCGATTTTCCGATACACCGGCCCATCAAGGACCTGACCCCGGCACAACGGGACCTGCTCTGGACCGGGAATGAATACTTCAAAGGCCTCGATCAGTTCTTTGCTTATCTCGAACGAAAGTCCTACAAGATCCAATACCGGGTCATGATCAGCCGGTATCGGGGGAAATCGCTTTGTCAGGAATGTCGCGGCTCCCGCCTTCGAAAGGAAGCCCAATACGTCAAAGTGGACGGACACGATATTACCGAATTGCTTCTCATGCCAATAGGGGATTGCCTCGATACGGTCCGGTCCCTCGACCTGAAAGGAGCGGACCGAAAGGTCGCGGACCGGCTCCTGATCGAGATCATAAACCGGTTGCAGTATCTCTGCGACGTCGGCCTGGGCTACCTCACCCTGAACCGGCGTTCGAGCACGCTCTCAGGCGGCGAGGCCCAAAGGATCAATCTTGCGAGAGCCCTTGGGAGCAACCTGGTGGGCTCCCTGTACATTTTGGACGAGCCGAGCATCGGGCTTCATCCCAAGGACAATCACCGGCTGATCAAGGTACTCAAGGCCCTCCGGGACATGAACAATACGGTTATCGTGGTGGAGCACGACGAAGCCATCATGCGGGCCTCCGACCATATTATCGACCTGGGGCCCGGTGCCGGTAGCCACGGTGGCGAAGTCGTTTTCACGGGGGATCATGAAGCCCTTTTAAAGGAGAAGTTTAGCCTTACGGCTCAATACCTCACCGGTCGCGAAGAGATCCCTTTGCCTTCCGAACGGCGCGAAGGCAAGGGCTGGATCACCATCCGCGGGGCCCGTCAACACAACCTCAAGGATATCGAGCTATCCATCCCGCTGGGATGCCTTTCGGTGATCACGGGTGTGAGCGGATCCGGAAAAAGCACCCTCGTGGGGGAGACCCTCTACCCTGCCCTGAAGAAAGAGACCGGAGGGCAAGCCGATAAAACGGGAGAATTCGATGCGATCGAAGGCGACATCAAAGCCATCGATGCCGTGGAAATGGTGGATCAGTCCCCCATCGGACGCTCATCCCGTTCAAATCCCGTCACCTACGTCAAAGCTTTTGACGAGATCCGCAAGCTCTTCGCCTCAACGCAACAAGCACATATCAACGGACTGAAGGCAAAGGACTTTTCTTTTAACGTTAAAGGGGGAAGATGCGAAGTCTGCGAGGGGGATGGGGAGGTGCACATCGAAATGCAATTCATGGCGGATATAAGCCTGACCTGCGACAATTGCAAAGGGCGGCGCTACAAGGAAGAGATCCTCGAGGTCGAATACCGGGGGAAGAACATCGCCGACGTGCTCGAGATGACCGTGGATGACGCCATTGCTTTCTTCCGGGAAGAGGCAGGGAACAAAAAGCTTATTCAAAAACTCCAACCCCTGAAGGATGTGGGGCTCGGCTACATTGCTCTCGGGCAATCCTCCAGCACCCTAAGCGGGGGCGAGGCCCAGCGGATCAAGCTGGCCTCTTTCCTTAGCCAGAGCCGTGCGGATGAAGACCGTTTTTTCATTTTTGACGAGCCGACAACAGGGTTGCACTTTCACGACATCAAAAATCTCCTGAATGCCTTTAACGCCCTGATCGCAAATGGCCACACAGTGGTGGTGATCGAACACAATCCCGAGGTCATCAAATCGGCCGATCACCTGGTCGACCTGGGCCCGGAAGGGGGTGAGAAAGGCGGGTACGTCGTCTTCACCGGAAAACCGGAAGCGATCGTGGGCTGTAAGGATTCCCACACCGCTGCTTACCTATCCGATAAGCTCGCTACGGTCGCGGAATAAAGCCAGTTATTGATCCTTGTCGGAAGAATTGAGCAGGCTATCAAGCTCAGGAACTTGTTGGATCCCTTTTTCGTAGGTGACTTCTCTTTTATTCCCCGCTTCATCCCAGAATTTGGCCTTTCCCTGTTCCTCACCATCCTTATAGCCCCCTTCGAACTTTTTCTGTCCGTTCCTGAACCAGGCTGCCATGTAGCCGTCCACTTCGCCTTCCTTATAATGCTCGACCCTTCTCTTTTGCCCATTGTCGTACCAATGGGTCCATTCCCCTTCCCTCTTCCCGTTCTCGAACTGACCCTCTTTTTTCTTTTGTCCGTTCTCGTGCCATTGGACGATCTTGCCATGCTCTTTCCCTGCCTTCATTTCCACCTCCATGGCCTTTTTCCAACTGTTTTTGTCCATTCTCATGCCATATGGTACTCTTACCGTCTAATTCCCCGTTTTTATATCGAGCCACTTCTTTTTTGTTCCCGTTTTGATACCAACGGGTCCATTTACCGTCCTTCTTGCCTTCCTTGAAACCTCCCTCCAGTTTCCGGGTCCCATCCTCGTACCATAGTTTCCCTTTGCCGCTTTCTTTACCGTCCTTGTAATGGGTCACCTCTTTTTTCTGTCCATTTTCGTACCAAAGTACATGCTTACCCACGTTCTTTCCCGCTTTAAAACTGGCCTCGGCCTTTTTCTGACCGTTCTCGTACCATCGGATGACCCGCCCGTGCCGTTTTCCGTTCTTATAATGGGCTACTTCCTTTTTGTTGCCATTCTCGTACCACCAAGTCCACTTTCCCTGCTTTTTTCCATTCCGGAAATGCCCCTCGAGGCTCTTCTGGCCATCATTGTACCACTGTTCAGCCTTGCCTTCCTCCACGCCCTTATCGTAAGCTCCCCGGTACTTTAATTGGCCACTGCGGAACCAGGACCGCCAAAGGCTATCTTCCTGGCCATTGACATAATATCCCTCTTCCTTTTTCTTGCCGTACTTGTACCAGCGCGTCCAATGGCCCACGCGCTTTCCTGTATCAAAGCGTCCTTTCAGGCTCAATTGACCGTTCTTGTACCACTGCCTGATGGGGCCATCCTCTTTTCCATTCACGTAATTGCCCGTATAACTCCGTTGGCCGTTCTTGTACCAGACCGTCGTGGCCCCATGCTTGACCCCATTCTTGTAATTTGAGACCCTACGCTTCTTTCCGTTATTGTGATACCGAACGAGAACACCACCGAAGGGCTCCCCTTCGTAATGGATCTTTCCATTTTTTTTGTTCAGGGCCTCCATTCTAACGGTATCTTCTTGCCCGAAAGCAGAGAGCACAGGAGCAAGGATCCCGAAAAGGAAGACAAGGGAATGCTTGAAGGGAGTGATCCTCATGGAATTTTTAAGCCAATTAAAGAGCCGAGCCTTCTGACAAGGTACAGCCAAATTTCCGCTGTATGGCCCCAATTATAATTAAAAACACTGGGTAAAGCGCTAATGTTTGAACTGCAATTCATAAAGCTGCTGATAATGACCATCCTGTTCAATGAGGTCGGCATGGGTACCGGATTCCACCACTTCACCCTGGTCCATCACCAGGATCTTATCCGCCTGCTGGATGGTAGAGAGGCGGTGGGCGATCACAATGGAGGTCCGGTCCCGGGTCAGTTTTTCAATGGCATGCTGGATCAGGAGTTCCGTCTCGGAATCAACGGATGAGGTAGCCTCATCGAGGATAAGGATACGGGGATCGAAGACATAGGCCCGAATAAAAGCGATCAACTGACGCTGCCCCACAGACAGGGAGCTGCCCCTTTCACGGACATTTTGATCGTAACCATCGGGCAGGCGCTGTATGAACTCGTGAGCCCCGACCGCTCTGGCCGCATCTTCCACCTCCTGGCGTGTAATGTCTGACCGATAAAGGGTGATGTTGTTAAATATCGTATCGGAAAATAGGAAAACGTCCTGCATGACCACCCCGAGATTCTCCCGCAGGGATGCAAGGTCATATTCGCGGATGTCCCGGCCATCGATATCGATCCCACCTCCCTGGAAATCGTAAAGGCGGGTCAGGAGATTGATCACAGAGCTTTTTCCAGCCCCGGTGGCACCCACAAGGGCGACACTTTTTCCGGCCGAGACCTGGAAAGAAACATCCTTCAACACATAGGCATCATCCTCATATGCGAACCATACTTTTTTGAACGCGATATCTCCCTTGAGGTCAAGGGCTTTTACCGATCCGTCATCAGGGATCCGGTCCTCCGTGTCCAGGATGTTAAAAACACGCTCCGAACCCACCATACCCATCTGGAGCACATTAAACCGATCCGCCAACTGCCGGATCGGTCGATATAACATATGGATGTAAAGAATGAACGCGAAAAGATCCCCGAAAAGGGTCTCAATGTTCTCAGCCCCACCCCTTACGCGCATAACGCCCCAAAAGATCATAATGGCCAGGGACAGGGCCGACAACATTTCGACCACCGGAAAGAAGATCGAGTAAGCCCAGACCGAGCGGAAATGGGCATCGCGATGTTTGGCATTGATCTCTTTGAACTTTTCGTATTCCCTTTTCTGGCGGTTGAAGACCTGGACGATATTGATCCCCGTAAGGTGCTCCTGAACGAAGGTGTTCAATCTGGACACCTGGTTCCGCACCTCCTGAAAGGCCTTTTGAATAGCATTTTTGAAGATCTTGGTGGAATAGATGAGCAAGGGGATGGGGAGCAAGACGAGCAAGGTGATCTGCCAATCCATATAAAGCATGAAAAGAACCACCATTACAAGTTTGAGGAGGTCGCCAATGATGATCAGGATCCCTTGGGAAAAGATCTGGGCAATGGTCTCGATATCCGACACTGCACGGGTGACCAACCTGCCAATGGCGGTGTTGTCGAAATAGCGGAGGCGGAAGTTGAGGATCTTCGTGAACAACTGGTCCCGGATCCGTTTAATAATATTCTGACCCAACCAATTGGCCAAATAGGTCTGGTAATATTGCAAAATGGCTTCTGCAAAAAGGATCCCGGTAATGACCAGGGCCCAGTAAAGAAGCCTCTCCTTATCCCCCGTCTCGATATGCTCGTTGACCATCCTTCCGATCAACATGGGTCGGAGGGGAGCGAGAAAGGACATGACAAAAGTGATGACAGTCGCGAAGTAAAAACTGCCCCGGACCGGTCTGGTATAGGACATGATCCGCTTCAGGAGATGGATATCGAAGGTCTTCCCGCTCACTGTGGCCATGGTTCTAAGGGATAAGGGTATTCGACCTTCGTGAGAAAGAGTCCCAGGGCCGGCATCGAAGGTCCGGCGGCTGAGCGGTCCCGACTCTCGATCACAGCTTTCATGTGCTCAGGCCCGGCTTTGTGGCGACCAATATCGAGTAAAGTGCCGACGACCGCCCGGACCATGTTCCGGAGAAACCGATCGGCGGTAATGGTAAAGGTGAGCAGGTGAGCATCCTTACGCCAATAAGCT
>CAYVSK010000008.1:0-50947 GCA_964453635.1 uncultured Weeksellaceae bacterium
CAGCGTCAAAAGGTGATCGAACAGGCCATGAAAGCCAATCAAAGTTCCGAGCTGGCCGCGGCCTTTGAGCCTGACCTATCGCCTGATACGATGGCTGAACCCTTGGATAGTGCCCGTGTAGGGTTCCTGATCGACCTCGGGGTGAACCCGGATGAGACCTCTTTTGAAGAAGTCTCGGACTTGATCGACAGCGATTTCACCCGGGTCGATACCATAGCGGGCGGCAGGAACCGCTATACGGTCGGCCCTTATGACAGCTTTGAGAGCGCCCTCCAAAGACAAAAAGAATTGCGGGACCAAGGGTTCGAGCAAACCTATATGACCGGCTCTTACAACGACCAGCGGATCCGTTTGGAAGATGCACTGGAAGCCAAAGGAGAATTGGAGGACTGAGCCACCCGCCGATCCATTCAAGGTCCTACCTTTGCACCTGCTCGAACCCTCTCTAAAATCTCCCACACATGGCTGATGATAAGCAAGTGATCTTTTCCATGAACGGGGTCGGAAAAAGCACCCCCCAGGGCAAGACCATCCTGAACAACATCAACCTTTCCTTCTTCTACGGTGCCAAGATCGGGATCATCGGCCTCAACGGGGCGGGAAAATCCTCCCTGATGCAGATCATCGCCGGAAAGGATGATGCCTACCACGGAGAAGTGCACTTCTCGCCCGGTTACGAGATCGGCCATCTCCCCCAGGAACCGGAACTGGACGAGAACAAGACCGCCAAAGAGATCGTCAAAGAGGGAGTCCAGGAGGTCGTGGATCTTCTCGAGGAATACGAAAGGATCAATGAAAAGCTCGCCGACCCCGACCTCATGGCCGATCCCGACAAGATGAACGAGGTCATTGAGGAACAGGGCAAAGTCCAGGAGAAGATCGACCAGGCGGATGGATGGGAACTCGACACCAAGCTCGAACGGGCCATGAGTGCCCTCCGTTGTCCCCCGGATGAGACCCCCGTTCCCAACATGTCCGGTGGTGAACGCCGGCGAGTCGCCTTGTGCCGGCTTCTTTTACAGGAACCCGATATCCTCTTGCTCGACGAGCCCACGAACCACCTCGATGCGGAATCGGTTCTTTGGCTGGAACATTACCTCCGGGAATACGAAGGAACGGTGATCGCGATCACCCACGACCGCTATTTCCTCGACAATGTGGCCGGTTGGATGCTGGAACTGGACCGGGGCGAAGGCATCCCCTGGAAAGGGAATTATACTTCCTGGCTGGAACAAAAACAAGAAAGACTGGCCCAGGAAGAAAAAGCGGAAAGCAAACGCCAGAAGACCCTGCAGCGGGAACTGGAATGGGCCAAAATGAGCCCGAAAGGGAAGCAATCAAAAGCAAAAGCCCGTCTCAAGAACTACGAGAACCTCCTCAAAGAAGAACCCAAAGAGCGAGAACAGAAACTGGAGATCTTCATCCCCAACGGTCCCCGATTGGGGGAAAAGGTCGTGGAGGCCAAGGATGTCACCAAGGGGTTTGATGACAAGATCCTCTTCGAAGACCTCAATTTCAAACTGCCCCCGGGCGGCATTGTCGGTGTCATCGGTCCGAACGGGGCCGGTAAGACCACGCTCTTCCACCTGATCATGGGCCGGGAAGAACCCGATTCGGGGACCTTCGAGGTGGGAGATACCGTGAGGCTCGGCTACGTGGACCAGGCACACCGGGATATCGATCCCGAGAAAACCGTCTGGGAAGTGATCTCAGGAGGGGAGGACGTGATCCAACTTGGGGGCCAGGAGGTCAACAGCCGCGCTTACACCGCACGTTTCAACTTTACCGGTGCCGACCAGAGCAAAAAGTGCAAGGTCCTATCCGGGGGTGAGCGCAATCGGCTCCACCTCGCGATGACCCTGAAACAGGAAGCCAACGTGCTCTTGTTGGACGAGCCCACGAACGACATCGATGTGAACACCCTGCGCGCCCTCGAGGAAGGACTTGAGCACTTTGCGGGATGCGCCGTGATCATCTCCCACGACCGGTGGTTCCTTGACCGGGTCTGCACCCACATCATGGCCTTTGAGGGGAATGCGCAGGTGAAATACTTCGAGGGCACCTTCTCAGAATACGAGGAGAATCGTCGAAAGCGCCTCGGGGATGAAGAGCCCGGACGGATCAAACACAAAAAACTGGTCAAGAAGTAAAGGTCCGAAGCCCCTGTATTCGAATCGATCGGAAAAAAGGGGTATGGCTGGTCTTTTTCTTTTCAGCCCACGATCCCAGCGGCCATCATAAACCCCCAGGATCATGACGCAACCGAGGATACCGAGAGGAACGCGCGACTTTGGCCCCGAGGAGAGCAGCCGCCGCCATTATATCTTCTCCACATTGCGATCTACATTCGAAAAGTTCGGCTATCAACCGATCGAGACCCCCGCGCTTGAGATGCTTTCCACCCTGACCGGCAAGTACGGGGAAGAAGGGGACAAGCTGATCTTTAAAGTGCTCAACTCGGGGGATTTCCTTCAAAAGGCCAGAGAAAAGGTAAACCTGGACGAGGTTCAGGCCGGTGAGCTCACTCCTCTGATCGCGGAAAAAGCCCTTCGCTACGACCTCACCGTTCCTTTTGCCCGTTATGTCGTCCAACATCAACAGAAGCTCTCCTTCCCGTTCAAGCGCTACCAGATCCAACCGGTTTGGCGTGCGGACCGCCCTCAAAAAGGGCGTTACCGCGAGTTCTATCAATGCGACGTGGATGTGATCGGTTCGGATGGCTTGCTCAATGAGCTGGAACTCGTCCAGATCTACGATGATGCCCTTTCTTCCCTGGGCCTCGAAGCGTTCACGGTCCACTTGAACCACAGAAGGGTGCTTTCCGGACTGGCCGGGACTTTTGGGTTGGAAGACCGCTTTACGGAACTAACCGTGGCGATCGATAAACTGGACAAGATCGGTGCTGAGGGTGTTCAAGAGGAGCTACGGAACAAAGACTTTCCGGAGGAAGCCCTCGAGGGCATCTCCCGGTTATTGGATGCAAAGGGGGACAACGCGGAAAAACTCAGGACCGTTGAGGAACTCGTCGGGAACACCGAAGATGGGCAAAAGGGGATCCGGGAAATGCAAAGTATCCTTGAGATGGCCCGGAAAGGGGGGCTTCAAAAAGCAAAGCTGAACTTCAGCCCCACCCTGGCCCGCGGTCTGGATTATTATACCGGGACCATTTTCGAGGTGAGCGCAGACGCGGTCAAGATCGGTAGCATCGGCGGTGGGGGACGCTATGACGACCTTACGGGCGTTTTTGGGCTCAAAGGGGTCTCCGGGGTGGGGATCTCCTTCGGAGCTGAACGGATCTACGATGTGCTCGAGGAACTCGACCGGTTCCCACCCGCTCGCTCCAACTCAACAAGGGTCCTTTTTATCAATTTCGGGGCCGATAGCCTGGCGCGGGTCCTCGAACTCGCCGCTGAGGTCCGGGAACAGAAGATCCCCTGTATGGTATATCCGGACGAAGTGAAAATGAAAAAACAGATGCGCTACGCAGACCGGCAGGGGATACCACATGTGGTCCTTCTCGGCGAAGAAGAGCAGAAGAACGGCCAGGTCCGGCTCAAGGAGATGGACAGCGGAGCGGAAACGACCATTCCGGCAAAAGAACTCCCTTCTACATTAAAGACCAAAGGATCATCCGTTTAAGCCTCCATGACCCGTATCGATCCCCACAATGACCTCGACATTCCCACTCTGAGATCGCTCGTCAAAGGGGAAGAAAAGATCGGGTTATCGGCCAATGCGGAAAAATCCATTCGTGAATGCCGGGAATTCCTGGAAAGCAAGATCGAGCAGGAATCAAGCCCCATCTATGGGATCAACACCGGTTTCGGGGCCCTCTGCGATACGCCGATATCCAACTCGGACCTGACCCAGCTTCAGCACAACCTGATCATGTCGCATGCCTGTGGTACTGGTCCAACGGTCCCACAGGAGCTGATCAAAGGGATCCTCTTGCTGAAGGTTCAATCCCTGGCCTACGGACATTCCGGGATTCGAGTAGAAGTCGTGCAACGCCTCATCGATATGTTCAACCACGGGGTCCTACCGGTCATTTTCGAGCAGGGATCTCTCGGCGCTTCAGGGGATCTGGCCCCACTCGCACACCTCGCCCTGCCACTGATCGGCAAGGGTGAGCTTTGGGTTCATGACGAACGGATGCCTGCGGAAGACGCCCTGGAAAAACTGGGATGGTCTCCTCTGAAGCTGCAGAGCAAAGAGGGGTTGGCCCTGATCAATGGGACGCAGTTCATGGGAGCCTATGGGGTCCAATGCCTCATCGAAGGCCAACATCTTTTCGAAATGGCCGACCTGATCGGGGCTTTATCGCTCGAAGCCTTTGATTGCAGACCCGAGCCATTTGATGAAAGCATCCAAAGGGTCCGGAAGCAACCGGGCCAAAAACGGGTTAGCGAGAACATTCGAAAGGCCATAAGGGGGAGCTCCCTGACCGATGGGCCGAAAAAGAACGTCCAGGACCCCTATTCCTTCCGTTGTATCCCGCAGGTTCACGGTGCTTCCAGGGACCTCCTCGACCATTTCAAGGGAACGGTGCTCCGGGAGATCAATTCCGTGACCGACAACCCCGTCATTTTTCCCGCTGAAGGAAAGATCCTATCAGCCGGGAATTTTCACGGCCAACCCCTGGCCATGGGACTCGATCAACTCTCCATTGCGCTGGCTGAACTTGGCAGTATATCCGAAAGAAGGGTTTACCGTCTCCTGTCCGGACAACGGAAGCTGCCTCCTTTCCTTATCGCCGACCCGGGATTGCAATCCGGTTTTATGATCCCTCAATACACAGCAGCTTCGATCGTAAGCCAGAACAAACAATTGTGTATGCCCAACTCCGTGGACACCATCGAATCCTCCAACGGGCAGGAAGATCACGTGAGCATGGGGGCCAATGCCGCGACAAAGGCTTTAAAAGTGTTGGAGAACACGAAGACCATCCTCAGCATCGAACTTTTCACCGCTGCCCAAGCGTTGGACTTCCGCGACAGGGAGCGGACATCCCCTACCCTCCAAAAAGTAATGGACGGGTTCCGGGAACGGGTCCCCTTCCTGGAAAAGGACGAGGAAATGCACCCGCGCATCCAACAAAGCAAGGCCTGGATGATGGAAGCCGACCCTTCGGAATACTTCAAGGCTTGAGCGGTCCCTTCAAATGGCGATCCGCCAGATCAGTTTCCCGCGAATGGTGGTACGCCGCTCATGGATATCCGTTCCCTGGGTGCTATAATCCTGGTCAAATATGAAGAAGAAGCGGGTCCCCGGCTTGGGGATCCATTCAAGACGATAATTCATCTGAGCCAGCTCATCCTGGTCGTTCCATTGGGCGAAGACCGTACCGAAAAGGTCCGGCATAAAAGCATAATCAAAAGTTCCGCGCCATAGATCCGTGCTGAACTCACCTGTGGGAACATCGACCTGATTCCGCTCATAGTCCAGGCTTACCGTCAGGAATTTGCTGAGTCGCCAGTTCATACCCGTGGTATAGGTCTGACGGTCCCCGCCCAGGAACTCTCCTCCCCTTATACCCAGCGAACCTGATATCACCCGACCCGAAAAGGTCGACACATTCAACCTGTAGGAATTGCTCCAATACGTAGCAGCCGGGATCACCACATCCTCACTCAGGGAAAAGGGTGCCCGCACCCCCTCTCCATTCCGAACCAGGGTGAATTGCACACTTTCCCCACTTCTCGTGGTAAAGCCAAAAGGTTGAAAGCGGAGGTCGAAGGTTTGGAGCTCCTTTGTATCGTCGAAATAGGTGTAGGTGATCATGCCCGGCATCAGATCGAACTGCTGGATCCATCCGAGCCATCCATCCCTGGAAGGACGAGGGTTCCATCGCCACATGGCAAAGGCCTCCTGAAAATTTTCCCGCCGCTCAAGACCGACCTCAGGATCAAAGGGAGCCGGACTCCTTTGAAAAGAGGTGAAGATCGTCGTCCGGTCGTTGGGATAAGAAGCCTGGACACGAAAAGCAGAGGCCTCCCCGTTAAAGGGTTTATCCGAATCGTAGGTATGTACATAAGCAGCCCCGGCTGAGAGATTTTTGCCGTCCAAAAAGCTTGCTGTGCTATAATTCCCGTTGATGCCAGTGGTGGTATGCAATCGACCATTGCGGTATTTATTGACCGTCATGCCACCGATCGTGGATTGCTCCAAAACATCCTCCCGCCAGCTGAACAAAGTGTAATTCCGCGAAGGCCGATCCCCCTTTTCAGCGGTCTGAATGGACATGGCCCCGACCGTCGAATTCCGGACCTTTCCCAACAGCCGCCCCCCGGCAATAATGGGGACTTTCTGCCCATCATCGGTCAACCCGATCCTCCGGCTTTGAAAAGGGATCACCCTGTTCCCGCCAAAGCCCATATCGAAGAAATCTTCCCCTTCCAGGAAGAATTCTCTTTGTTCAGGGAAAACGAGGGGGAATCGCGTCAGGTTGATACGCTGAGGATCACTCTGGGCCTGAGCAAAATCGGTATTGATGGTGAGTTTTCCCTGAAGGGTCGGCGTGATCAGGTAATTGATATCACCCCCGACATCGAACAAGCCTTCGGCGGGCTGGGCCGATTCGTCCTTCCATCCTCCGAGGGCATAGGGTTTGATCTCAACGAAATCCTCATCGCGAAGTTCGGTCAAGCCGGTCAAGGTTCCCGCCTGGCTGACCTGCTCCAGGGCATAATCCCTGGACCACCCCTGCCATAAGACCTTTTCCCGTTTTCTCCGGATGTTCCGTTCAAAATTAATGCCCCATTCCTGTTCTTTCACATTGGATGGGAACTTAAGCGTGGAAAAAGGGATCCGGATCTCAGCGAACCACCCCGAGTCCGTTTTGGTGGTCGCAACTTCCCATACTCCATCCCAGCTCAGATTATTCCCTCCCTGGCCTTCCCCGTTATCGAAGACCTGAGCATCCCGGCGGGCACCCAAGGGGTTGGTGATGAAGAGAAACCCGTTGCGGTCGTCATCATAAGTATCCAGGATCACCTGGAAGTCATCATCCCGACTGTTGTTAAAATCCCTTTGGAGTTCGCGGGCCGTAATGCCTCCGGGTTCATCATCGTAACACCAGGCACCGATGAGCAAGGCCCGGTCCGTATACACAACGGCCACCTCCGTTCTTTCCGTTGCTGGCTCCCCCTCGTTCAACTCCTGCTGGATGAACCTGTCAGCCTTTTCAGCCTCCCTCCATATGGCCTCGCTCAAATGACCATCGAGCTCGATCGATCCCTCCAGATAGCTTGCGGATAAACGGGCGCGATCCTGTCCATGCCCATTCTCTATGAACAAAGAAAATGCGAGCAAAAAAAGGGCAGACCTTATAGCCAACTCCTTTTTCGTCAAAACAATGCGCCTCCGATAACCGGCCATGGTGGGTAAGAAACGCCTGCAAATTTAAAGGGAAGCGGGGATCCCCCATCCATCCGATCCCCTCCTGAATAAGGAATCGTAAATTGCGCAACGCCGATCGCACGAAAAGCTTTCAAAGCCTATTGCTCATGAAGGTCTTGTTCATAGACAAAGTGCACTCATCCCTGTCGGAGAAACTCGAGGAGGCCGGCTTAAGCTGCCACGATGGTACGGGGCTTAGCAGATCGGGATTAATGGAAGAGATTCCGGGATACGAGGGTTTGATCATACGGAGCCGCTTGACGATAGACCAACCCCTCCTTAAAGAGGCCAGCAAGCTTCGCTTCATTGCCCGGGCCGGTTCTGGTATGGAAAATATCGATACAGGGCTCTGCCGGGAAAAAGGGATCGCTTGTATCAATGCACCGGAAGGGAATCGGGATGCAGTGGGCGAGCACGCCCTGGGTATGTTGTTGTCCCTTTTCAACAAACTGTGCAAAGGAGATCGGGAGGTCCGGAAGATGCACTGGGACCGGGCGGGTAATCAGGGTGAATCCCTGGAAGGGAAAAATGTCGGGATCATCGGGTTCGGTCATACCGGTTCAGCTTTTGCGCGGAAACTGGCTGGTTTCGATTGCCGTGTAATGGCCTATGACAAGTATCGCACGAACTTTTCCACCGGATCGAATGTACGGGAGAGCACATTGGAGGAGCTTCTTGATGAGGCGGATGTGATCAGCCTTCATTTACCCCTTACAGCAGAGGCAACGGCCTTCGTGGATGAGGCTTTGATAGAAAGGGCCGCTAAACCCTTCTGGCTCATCAATACGTCCCGGGGGGGCTGTGTTCGGACAGACGCGGTGATGGAAGGGATCAGGAACGGAAAGATAAGGGGAGCCTGCCTCGATGTGCTGGAGTTCGAACGGAGTGACTTTTCCGGGATGAATGAGGATCAAATTCCAGGGACGCTGAGAGCGCTCCTTGCCGACCATCGGGTTCTATATTCACCCCATGTTGCCGGTTCCAATACCGAGTCACCGAAAAGGATCGCCCACGTTCTGGCCCGAAAGATCCTTGAAGCTTTCTCCTGAACCACCTAAAACCGGCTCAACCACTCGGAGCACCCACGACCGAATCACCGCTACCTCCCCCTTTCGCTTTCGATTCCGGTCCGGACTGAACCTTGAAGAATTCCCCCTCCTTCCATTCGATCGTCTTGATGTCCTCAGGAACCGCATCCTTATCCGTTTTCCCGTGAACAATGAGGAGTTGGTCCACCACATACACGCCCTCCCCCTTTAACAAACGTGCTGCACCCTTGAGCTTTTCGATGTGTTTTCGCTCAACCCGATCTTCCGTCACCACATCAGCGATCGCCCACTCAACCATGCCCGATCCATGTTTCCGCTCCATAAAAAGGTCCGGGATCTCACCGGATCGCCACTTCCGTTCAAAAAGCTTCCACCCTTTTTCACTTGGGTATCGAAGGGGCAGTGCTTTCCTGGCGAACTGGAACAACCGTTCTTCCACGCTCTTCATAAACCTGGGATTTTGATTCCAAAAAGAGCAGATCCGGATCGTTATCAAATGGACGATCGAGCCGTTCCAACGACAAAAAGAAGGCCAGGTAAAGCCGCCTTTAATTATTTAAAACACTGGTTATTAATTTCTTATTTTTCAGGGTCAGCGACAAGAAATCCTTCATTCCCTGGTCATCCCGAGACATTCCTCCATATAAATCCATAGTTCTTCCCGTCCCTTTCCTTTGTTCGCCGATGTATGAAAAATGGGCGGAAGGAAAGCCCAATCCTTAAGAATAGCCTTTTTCCATTGTTGGAGTTGTTTGTTCAAGACGCCGGATCTCAGCTTATCTGTTTTGGTAAGCACGATCGAAAAAGGCACTTCCATCTCCCCCATATCACGCATCATTTGCAGGTCGGAATGCGGTGGGTCAACGCCGGGATCAATGAGGATGAAGACATTTACAAGGGTTTGACGCTCACGCAAATAATCGGTTATCAAGCGGACCCATCCTTCTCTCTCTTTTTTGGAAACCTTTCCATAACCGTAGCCGGGTAGATCGACCAGATAGCGATCCCGGTTGATCAAATAGAGATTTCCTTTTCGGGTCTTGCCGGGATTTTTAGAAGTGGGCGCAAAATCCTTCTGTTGGAACAGGAAATTGATCAGGCTCGACTTACCCACATTGGAACGCCCTATAAAAGCGAACTCAGGACGGCCATCCCCGGGCAATTGCGACATCTCCGAGAAAGTCCCGGCAAACTCCAGGTCACGGATCACCATCCTCACCTACGACCTTTGAGAACCAATCATCGAAAATGCGGTTGAATTCATGGGGATGCTCCATCATCGGAGCATGTCCACACTTGTCGATCCAATAAAGATCCGCCCGGGGCAATAAGCGCTGAAATTCCTCTGCAACATAAGGGGGTGTAACGGCATCGTTCCGGCCCCAGATCAGGCAAAAGGGATGATCGAGGTCGGGCAGGTCACGGGCCATGTTGTGCCGGATCGCGGACTTTGCAAGCGCCAGGATCCGAATGAGCTTACCCTTGTTATTGACGATCTCAAAACATTCATCGATCAGTTCCCGCGTAGCCACCTCGGGATCGTAAAAGGTCTCCTTGACCTTTTTCTCCACAAAATCATAATCCTCCCGCCGGGGAAAGGTATTCCCCATGGTGTTCTCATAAAGGCCTGAACTGCCTGTTAACGTAACAGAGCTTACGTGCTCTCCGTGCTCATGAGCATAAATGAGTGCCACATGCCCGCCGAGGGAATTGCCAAGCAAATGAACCTTCTCATATCCCTTGAACTGTATGAATCGGTGAAGGAATTCCGAAAGGTTTCGCACATTGGTGTTGAACAAGGACATGGAATAGATCGGGAGCATGGGGATCGTGACCCGATAATCCCGCGAAAAATATCCGACCACATCCTCAAAATTGCTTAGAGCCCCGAACAATCCGTGCAAGAGAAGGATCACCTCACCCTCCCCTTTCTCCACGTATTGGAACTCCCCCTCTTTTTTGATCTGTTCCTGGATCGACCCCATACGCCATATATCCTTGACCCAAATATAATCTTTCTGTCCCCCTTTTCCCCTAAGGAAAGGCACTTGGGGAGGACAACGATCACAGGGAGCCCTCACCCGGGACACACATTGTTCTGACCCCCATTTATTTACGATAAAGCCCTTCAACTTTTAAAGGAGCCATTTATCACGGTCCTCCCATCGTTTACCACTTATTTACACTTCCTTAAGTAGGGATTTTAAGAAGTTTTTGAAACCTTTTCGAAGCTTTTATCGTTATAATTTTTCAACATTGTGGTAAAAAGTGGTAAAAAGTGGGATTTATCTTATAATTTTACGTTCTTAAAGGTGGATCAATACGATGACGAACCTGATCGGCGAATACGAATGCCATCTTGACCCCAAGGGGCGATTGATGTTCCCAGCGGAACTGAAGCGCCAATTGGAACCCTCGGGGCAGAATCGTTTCGTCATCAACCGGAGCGTCTTCCAACCCTGCCTGGTGATCTACCCCATGGATGAATGGGAAAAAGTGACCCAGCAATTGGACCAGCTCAACAGTTTCAACCGGAAGAACGACATGTTCATCCGGAAATTCAGGAACGGGGCCACCCTTATCGAGATGGACAAGGCCGGTCGGATACTGATACCGAAAAGACTGAAACAATTCGCGGGACTTGATAGAAAACTGGTCCTCTTTGCGAACTCCAACATCATTGAAGTATGGGATCACGACCGATATGAAGAGCTCATCAACAGTGAATGGGAGGACTTTGGTGAGCTCGCAGAAGAAGTAATGGGCGAGAAGAACGATCCCCAAAAGGACAATGAGGAATGAAGCCTACCATGAACCGGTATTGCTGGATAAGGCTGTCGAAGGACTGGCCATACAGGGAAACGGGACCTACGTGGATGCGACCCTTGGAGGCGGTGGCCATGCAAAAGCCATCCTCCAGCAGCTCGACGATGGCCTCTTATTCGTCTTCGACATGGACCCGGATGCCCGGCCGAATGTACCCGAGGACCCGCGTGTGTGGTTCATTGAGAAAAACTTCCGCTACATGAAGAACTTTCTCAAGTGGCATAACGCGATACCGGTGGACGGGGTCCTTGCCGATCTCGGGTTCGCATCTCATCACATCGATGATCCGGCCCGGGGCTTCACTTACCGTACGGATGCCCCTCTGGATATGCGCATGGGAAGGCAGGAAGGTCGATCGGCAGCGGATATTGTGAACACGTATTCCCACCGGGACCTGAAAAAGGTCCTCGGAACTTACGGAGAATTGAAGAAGGCGGGGATCATTGCCTCCCGGATCATTGACAAACGGAAAGAACAAAGGATCGCCCGGACATTGGAACTGATCGACGCCATTCAGGACCTGGCCCCGGCCGGGAAAGAAAACCAGTTCTATTCAAGGGTCTTTCAGGCGATCCGAATGGAAGTGAACGATGAGGTCCCGGCCCTTCGGGACTTTCTTTCCACCGTACCGGATGTACTCAAACCCCAAGGGAGATTGGTGACCATCGCCTATCACTCCCTGGAGGACCAGTTGACAAAAAGGTTCATGAAGCACGGGAACTTTGGCGGGGAACCAGAAAAGGACTTCTATGGCAACCCCAGGCGTCCCCTAAGGCCCCTGTTCAAAAAACCCGTAACGCCCGAAGCCGCTGAGACCGAAAAGAACCCGAGAGCCCGGAGCGCGAAACTCCGGGTCGCCGAACGGATCGAGGAAAACGAAAAGACCGTTGCATAAATGGGCAGAAAAGAGCCAGACAAACAGCCAAAAAGGCGGGCTTCACGTTTTCTCGTGAGCGTGCTCAACGGGGAACTGCTCACCAAAAGGGAGTTCATGGCGCAGCTCCCCTTTCTTTTCTTTCTCTCGACCCTCGGCGTCTTCTACATCGGCTATGGCTACTACTACGAACGGACCGTGAAGGAGATCCACAGCGTCAAAAAGGAGGTCAAAGAATTGCGTTCGGAGTACATTACGACAAAATCCGAACTCATGTACCAAAGCAAACGATCGCAAGTGGTCAAGGCCACAAAACCGTTCGGGCTCAGGGAAAGCCCTGAGCCTCCTAAAAAGATCGTGCTCGAAAAAGAAAAAGGGCAACGATCAACGGATTGGAAGTAAGAAAAGACATACTGTGGCGTGCTTATACCATCTATTTCCTGACCTGTCTCCTGGGTCTCGGCATCCTCTTCCGGGTGGTCCATATCCAATATGTAGAGGGGGAGAAATGGAGTTCCCGGTCGGCGGAGCTCCACACCAAACTAAAGACCATACCGGCCGCCAGAGGGAACATCTATGCAGAGGATGGCCGGCTTCTGGCAACCTCCATGCCCGTTTACGAGGTCCGCATGGACCCCAATTCAACAGGGCTGAAACGCTCGGTCTTTTACAAGCATGTGGGAGCCCTGGCGGATTCCCTTGCAGACCTTACAGGGAAACGATCAGCCGAGGAATGGGAAAGGGAACTCATTCAGGCAAGAAAGAACGGGGAACGGTATCTCCTTATAGACAAAGAAGTGGATTTTAATACAGTGAAACGGATGAAGCGCTTTCCCATATTCAGGCGAGGCCGTTACCAGGGGGGCTTCATCAGAAAACAACGGAACGAACGAAAAAGACCATTTAAAATATTGGCTTCAAGGACCATCGGATATAAAAGACCAGGCGTCCGACCCGTTGGCCTGGAAGGGGCTTTTAATGCGGAATTGAGCGGGAAACCCGGGAAAAAATGGATGAAAAAGATATCGGGCGGCGTTTGGATGCCCATTAACAGGGGGGCGGGTGTGGAACCCGAGAACGGCAAGGATATCCGCACCACCATCAATGTAAATTTTCAGGACGTAGCAGAACGGGTCCTGATGGATCAACTTCAGAAACACGAGGCAGATCACGGATGCGCCGTTCTGATGGAAGTCGAGACCGGCTACGTAAAAGCCATAGCCAACCTAACAAAGAACCGGGAGGGTGAAGGTTATAGTGAACAATACAACTATGCCATCGGGGAGAGCAGAGAACCAGGATCCACTTTCAAATTGCCCGCTGTTATGGCCGCACTTGAAGACCGTAAACTCGACCTTCATGACAGCGTGGATACCGAGGACGGGACGCACGAATACCACGATCAGGTCATGCGGGATTCCCGTTTGGGTGGTTATGGAAAAATAAGCCTGGAAAGGGCTTTTGAAGTATCCTCCAACGTGGGGATCTCAAAATTGCTCCACCGTAGTTATGCAGACGCCCCCCAACAATTCATCGACCGGCTTCATACCATGAACCTTGGCCAAAAGTTGGGCTTGGAGATCCCCGGGGAAGGAGCGCCCTATATCAAGGACACGGACAATGAGAGCTGGTCCGGAGTAACGCTTCCATGGATGTCCATCGGTTACGAAGTACGCCAAACGCCCCTTCAGATCCTGGCCTTTTACAATGCCGTTGCCAATGACGGAAAAATGGTCCGCCCCCTTTTCGTAAAGGATATCCTCAAAGGCGGAGAGGTGGTCCGGCAAAGAGAACCCCAGGTGATCAATGATGCCATTTGCTCCAGGGAAACGGTCCGGGATGCCCAGAAACTCCTCAAAGGCGTAGTCAAGAACGGAACCGCCCAAAACCTGAAGGGCACCCCGTACAAGATCGCGGGGAAGACCGGGACCGCTCAGATATACAACGATAAATATGGGTATGGATACGAATCCAGCATCAGTTATCAGGCGACCTTTGTGGGATACTTTCCAGCCGACGACCCGAAGTATTCCTGTATCGTCTCGGTGAACGCCCCCTCCAAGGATGTGTATTACGGAAATCTGGTTGCCGGGCCGATATTCAGGGAGATCGCCGACAAAGTATACGCGAACAGTATACGGATCCAGGAAAAGCTGGAACGAAAGGATTCCCTGCCCAAAGGGGTCTTACCCGTTGCCGACCACGGCAAGAGAGAACCCCTGAAAAAGGTCCTTGAGACCCTGAATATCCCCTATGAAAACAAAGCGGGCGTTGACCCATGGACGGTGGCCATGATCCGCAAGGATGGGATCGAGATCGCGCCCCGGAAAGTGAAACCGGACAAAATGCCTGATGTGACGGGAATGGGGCTTCAGGATGCCGTATTTCTGCTCGAGAACATGGGAGCCGAGGTCAAAGTATCGGGCAGTGGACAGGTCGTGGACCAATCCGTGGAACCCGGAAAGCCCTTGAAAGGGGAACCGACGGTAAAATTGACCTTATCATGAGTATGAGGGACCTGCGGGAAATATTGTACCAAGTGCGGATCGAAGCCGTTGAGGGCCGAACGGACCTCAATATATCCGGCGTGGGTCTGGATTCCCGAAAGATCGAAGGTCCCAACGATCTCTTCGTAGCCGTTCCGGGAACCAGGACGGATGGTCACGAATTCATCCCGCAAGCTGAGGGAAATGGGGCCATTGCTATTGTATGTGAAAAAATACCCCCAAGACCAAGAGCGACGGTCACCTATGTACGCGTTAAGGACGCAAGAGAAGCCCTTGCCACGATCGCTGCCAATTATTACGACCGGCCATCCCGTAAGCTCGAACTCATTGGGGTGACCGGTACGAACGGAAAGACCACTACCGTCACGCTTCTCCACGAACTGTTCAATAAACTCGGGGAGCAGGTGGGACTTATATCCACCGTCTCCAACCGCATCGGGGAAAAGGAATGGGAAGCGAGCCTCACTACCCCCGATCCGATCACGATCAATGCCCTGCTTCATCGAATGGTACAAGCGGGCGTCCGGTATTGTTTCATGGAGGTGAGCTCTCACGCCATCGAACAAAAGCGGGTTAGCGGACTTGCTTTTAAAGGCGCTGTGTTCACCAACATTACCCATGAACACCTCGATTACCACGGAACCTTTGAGGCCTACCTAAAAGCCAAGAAGGGCCTTTTCGATGCCCTGGACAGAACGGCCTTTGCACTCGTGAACGGAGATGACAAGAACAGTGAATACATGCTCCAGAATTGCGGGGCAGGGACCAGAGCGACCTATGGTCTCAAGACCGCGGCGGATATCAAGGGGAAGATCATTGAGAACCGCCTTTCCGGCCTCCACCTCAACATTGGTGGGAACGACGTATGGACGAGCTTGATCGGCAGTTTCAACGCCTATAACCTCCTGGCGATATATGGGGTGGCCACACTTCTGGGCAAACCCTCTCTGGACGTATTGACCACCCTGAGCACCCTGAGTCCCGTTAATGGCCGATTCCAATATTACAAAGCCGAAGGCGGGATAACAGGCATCGTCGATTTCGCCCACTCCCCGGATGCCCTGGAGAATATCATGACCACCATCCACGAGATCCGCACGGGAAACGAAAATGTCCTGACCGTAGTGGGATGCGGGGGGGACCGCGATAAAGAAAAACGCCCGCGAATGGCCAGGATCGCCTGTGCGAACAGCGACATCGTGATCCTGACGGCTGATAACCCTCGCTCAGAGGATCCGATGAAGATCATTCAGGAAATGGAAAAAGGCCTGGGGCCCGAACATTCAAAAAAGGTCATCAAAAACCCGGACCGCCAGGAAGCGATCCGGACCGCTTGTCAAATGGCCAGACCCGATGATATTATACTGATCGCTGGCAAGGGCCATGAAAAATACCAGGAAGTGAACGGGGAGAAAAAGCCTTTCGACGATATGGCGATCCTTCAGGAAATGCTCGGATCAAAGGAGGAGGAAAGCTGATGCTCTATTATTTGTTCCACTATATCGAACAGGAATACGCCCTCCCTGGAGCAGGGGTCTTCGAGTTCATTTCCTTTCGGGCAGCCATGGCCATATTCTTATCCCTGATCATCTCCCTCGTTTTCGGTAAAAGGCTCATAAGGCTCCTTCAACGTAAACAAGCCAGTGAAACGGTCAGAGAACTCGGGCTTCAGGGAGAGGAGGACAAAGCCGGCACCCCGACCATGGGCGGATTGATCATCCTGGCCGCGATCTTGATCCCTACTCTCCTCTTTGCCAAGCTGGGCAATATCTACGTGATCATTATGCTGATCGCCACCTTTTGGCTGGGGACCATCGGCTTCCTGGATGATTACATCAAGACCTTCAAAAAGGACAAAGAAGGCCTGGCGGGCAAGTTCAAGGTCTTTGGCCAGTTGGGCCTCGGTGTGATCGTTGGTGGTTTCCTCTTCTTCAATGACCAGGTGATCATCAAGACACAATCCGAAGAAAGGGCTCCGAAAGAGAACCCCGTCCATTACAACGGAGGAGAAAGCAACGGTGAGGCGGAAAAGATCAAGAAAACCTGGGAGGAGACCACCTCGACCAAGACCACCATTCCCTTCGTCAAGAACAATGAATTCAACTACGCATGGCTGTTGGGCTTTTTGGGCGAAAAGGCAGCAAAATGGGCATGGATCGTATTCATCCCCCTGGTGATCTTCATCGTGACAGCCGTTTCCAACGGGGCCAATATGACCGATGGCCTCGACGGGCTGGCAGCCGGTTCATCGGCTATTATCGGGGGAACACTCGGCATATTCGCTTATGTATCGGGCAACTACATTTTCGCTGATTATCTGAATATTATGTTCATCCCCCATTCCGGGGAAATGGTGGTGTTCATCAGTGCTTTCGTGGGGGCTTGCGTAGGGTTCCTCTGGTACAATTCCTATCCGGCCCAGGTTTTCATGGGTGACACAGGCAGCTTGGCCTTGGGGGGGATAATCGCGGCTTTTGCCATTGCCATCCGAAAAGAACTCCTCATACCCATTTTCTGTGGGACCTTTCTTGTGGAGAATATCTCGGTCATGCTCCAAGTAGGCTACTTCAAGTACACCAGAAAAAAACTGGGGGAAGGGCAACGGCTCCTTTTAATGGCCCCCCTTCACCACCATTATCAAAAAATGGGGATCCACGAATCAAAGATCGTGTCACGCTTCTGGATCGTCGGTGTCATGCTGGCGGTGTTCTCGATCGTGACCCTGAAACTGAGATGAGGGGCTTTGGAGCGGATCGTCATACTGGGCGGACAAAGAAGCGGGGCTGGTGCTGCCCGCTTAGCAAAGAAATGGGGTTACGGGGTCTTTGTCTCGGATGAGGCCGAGATCCCAAAACCTTATAAGGAAGTTCTTTGGCAACTGGGCGTAGCTTTTGAGGAAGCGGCACACACGAAGGCCCGTATAATGGCCTCCGATAGGATCGTGAAAAGCCCTGGGATCCCGGATCAGGCACCCATTATTAGGGAAGCCCGGGAAAGCGGGATCCCCGTAATGGGTGAGCTGGAGTTCGCGGCCCAACACAGCCAAGCTACGCTACTCGCGATCACGGGTAGCAATGGCAAAACGACGACCGCGACACTGCTTTTCCGGATCCTCGAAAAGGCAGGGATGGACGTAGCACTGGCCGGAAATACCGGAAAGGCTTTTTCAGAAGCCCTGGCGGAGCGCGACAGGGATTATTTCGTGCTGGAGGTCAGCAGTTTCCAGCTCGACGACACGATCCACTTCCATCCCCGTATCGGGGTGATCCTGAACATTTCCAGCGATCACCTGGAAAGATACCAGGAAGGAATGGCCGGTTACATCGATTCAAAATTCCGGATCACCCGCAACCAAACAGGATCGGATTTCCTGATCTGGAACCGGGACGATCCGGTGCTACAGGATGAAATGCGAAAACGGCAGCTACAAGCCCGGTCGATCCCCTTTTCCATTAAAGGAAGAAACGGAGAAGGGGGTTGGGTCGAGAACGACCAATTGGTGATCGACATGAACGACAAAACTTTAACTATGGGAATCCACGAGATCGCATTACAAGGTCAACACAACACATCAAATTCCCTGGCTGCCGGCATTGCCGCAAGGGTGCTGGACATCCGTAAAGAGGCCATCCGGGAATGCCTGGCCGATTTCCACAGCATCGAACACCGGCTGGAACAGGTGGCTACCGTCCATGGGATCAGCTTCGTCAACGATTCCAAGGCCACCAATATCAATGCAACGTGGTATGCCCTTGAAAGTACGGATGCACCGCTGATATGGATCGTCGGGGGAGTGGACAAAGGCAATGATTACAGCGTCCTTGAAGACCTCGTTCGGGAAAAGGTCAAAGCCATCATATGTCTGGCCAAGGATCCCTCTCCCATTCACCAAGCATTCGAGGGAACGGTGGAAACCATGATCGATGCCAAAAGCGCTTATGAAGCGGTCGCATTTGCCTATAAACTGGGGAGCAAAGGGGACACGACCTTGCTTTCTCCCGCTTGTGCAAGTTTCGATCTTTTCGATGACTACGAAGACCGGGGAAAACAATTCAAAAACGCGGTTCATGCCCTTTAATAAAAGCACCGTATGACCACCGTCCTTAAATATCTCGGAGGTGACCGCGTGATCTGGATGGTCGCGGTTCTTCTGGCTGTTATATCCGTACTGGCCGTCTACAGCTCCATCGCTACCCTGGCTTACAAATATCATGGCGGAAATACGGAATATTTCCTCATCAAGCACCTATTCATGGTGATCTCGGGCTTTGTCATCATGTATTACACCCACCGCCTCAAATTCAAATATTATTCCCGTCTATCTCAGATCGCTATTTATGTCGCGGCCATCCTTCTCTTACTGACCCTTTTTATCGGGGTTAGCATCAATGAAGCCAATCGATGGCTGGTGATCCCTGTGATCGGACAAAACTTTCAGACCTCCGATCTCGGAAAGCTCGCCCTTATTGTATTCACCGCAAGACAATTGGCTCAAAAACAAGCTGTTATACAGGACCTGAAAGCCGGGGTTCTGCCGGTGATCATCCCTGTATTCGGGATATGCGCGCTGATCTTACCGGCCAATTTCTCAACGGCAGCGATCCTTTTCGCAACGGCCCTTGTCCTTATGTTCATCGGCAGGATCCGGATCATCCATTTGGGACTCACAGTGGGGGCAGCTCTGGCCGGTTTCGCTTTGTTGTTGTTGTTCTCTTTTGCAGCACCCGGCGTCCTTCCCCGCCTGGATACCTGGCAACAACGCATTGTGGAATTCGTCGGCACGGATGAAAAGCAGGAGGAGGGGCAGGACAACTACCAGGTAAAACACGCCAAGATCGCGATCGCTTCTGGCGGAATGATGGGAAAAGGTCCCAGTAACGGAAATTCAAGGAATTTCCTACCCCACCCCTATTCCGATATGATCTATGCTTTCATCATTGAGGAATACGGATCCATGTTCGGAGGCCTCGGGATACTGCTCCTCTATTTGATCCTTCTGTATCGATCCATCCGCATCGCTACGAAATGCCGGAAAAGTTTCGGAACATTCCTGGCAACGGGCCTGAGCCTTATGCTCGTCTTTCAGGCGATCGTGAACATGGGGGTGGCGGTCAACCTTTTTCCGGTGACCGGACAACCTTTGCCCATGGTGAGCATGGGCGGGACCTCCCTCTGGTTCACTTGCGTATCGCTGGGGATCATCCTCAGTGTTAGCCGTGAGGTCCAGGAAGAAGAAAACGAGAACCCGGAAGATGACAAAGCTTAGGGTCATGATCAGCGGCGGAGGAACCGGCGGCCACATCTTCCCGGCGATCGCGATCGCCGAAGCCCTGAAAAGGGAATGGAAGGACCACGTCCAATTTCTTTTCATCGGAGCCAAGGGAGGAATGGAGATGGAACGGGTACCGAAAGCGGGTTATCCCATCGAAGGGCTTTGGATCAGCGGCTTCCAAAGACGGTTGAGCAGAAGAAACCTCCTTTTTCCCGTGAAGCTTATCACAAGCCTGGTAAAAGCCGGAAGAGCCATCAAAAGGTTCCAGCCCCACCTGGTCATTGGTACTGGTGGTTATGCCAGTGGCCCCTTGCTCTATATGGCCTCCAGGAAAGGAATACCCACCCTGATCCAGGAACAGAATGCCATGCCGGGCATTACCAACCGCCTTCTTGGAAAACGTGTGGACAAGATATGTGTAGCCTTTGAAGGAATGGAGCGTTTTTTTCCAAAGGAAAAGATCGTTATAACCGGCAATCCCGTTAGAGAAAACCTGGCCGGGAATACCATGAATGTCGCAGAAGCACGAAAGGCTTTCGGCCTCGATCCCGAAAAAAAGACCTTGCTGGTGATCGGCGGGAGCCTGGGAGCACGTACGATCAACGAGAGCATCGGCATGGGGCTCGAAGAACTTCTACAAAACGATATTCAGGTCATATGGCAGACCGGTAAAAAATGGTCCCAACAGGCTGAAAACAATGTGAGGGAACTGAATACCGCTCAGATCAAGCCCTGTACCTTTATCCATCGCATGGACCTCGCTTATAAAGCGGCGGATCTGGTGGTCTCAAGGGCCGGTGCGATCGCCGTTTCGGAACTGGCCCTGCTTAACAAAGCGGTGATCTTCGTTCCTTCCCCGAACGTGACGGGAGATCACCAGACCAAAAATGCCATGGCCCTGGTAAAAAGAGATGCGGCCAGCATTGTGAGCGATGAGGAAGCCATGGATCATTTGGTTCACCACATTGTGGAACTTATGAAGGACCCGGAGAAGCGAAAGAAAATGGAGACCAGCATGAACGACCTCAAAAAAGAGGACGCTTCCGGAACCCTTGCGAAAACGGCCCTGGAGCTTATGGAGCCAGAAACGATCGAATGAACGACGCCAAGGAGACATACCGGATCGAGGATTTCAAAACCCTCTATTTTCTCGGTATAGGGGGTATGGGTATGAGTTCCCTGGCCCGGTACTTCCATCGGAACGGATGGCGGGTCATCGGTTACGATGCCGTCTCCTCAGACCTGACCCGGGAGCTCGAAAAGGAAGGGATCGGGATCACGGACCGGGATGACCCGACCCTCGTCGAGGAGGAGCTTCAGAAAAGCGGGACGGATCCGGTCCTGGTCATCATGACCCCGGCCATTCCTGAGAACAATGCCATTCTGGGCCATTTTAAGAAGAAAGGGGTCCCGATCCGAAAAAGAGCAGATATCCTGGGATGGATCACCCAGGACCTCTACACCATTGCTGTTGCCGGCACTCATGGAAAAACGACAACAGCGGCAATGATCAGCCACCTCCTCAACACAGCCGGTATCCCCTGCAACGCGTTCCTCGGGGGCATCCCCGTGGATACGGGGTCCAACCTGGTCCTTCACAGAGAGGCGAATACAACGGTCGTTGAAGCGGACGAATATGCCCGTTCCTTTCTTTACCTGGTTCCCGATATCGCTGTGGTCACTTCCATAGAGCCCGACCATATGGATGTTTACGGGGAGCAAAAAGAACTGGAGAACGCCTTCAGGGAATTCACAGGGAATCTCCGGGAAAAAGGTCCCCTATTCCTTCATGAAAGATTGGAGAACGGGGGATATGGGAAAGGTGCCCGGACCTTTACCTACGGAAAGGCCGATGAAAAAGAAAAAAGGCCGGCCATTGAATGTTTTGACATCGAAGCCCGGAAGGGCACATACCGCTTCTCGGTATCGGCCGGCAAGACCTTGATACGGGATATCGCCGGAAAAATGCCCGGGGACCACAACGCCGTGAATGCCACAGCAGCCATTGGGGTGGCCCTTGAAATGGGCGTGAAAGCTGAAACGATCAGGACCGGGATGGAAAATTTCAACGGGCTTAAACGCCGCTTCGAATTCAAGATCCACACGACGGATCGGGTATTCATCGACGATTACGCCCACCATCCAACGGAATTGAGGGCATGTATCGAGACTGCAAGAACACTTTTCCCGGGGCGACATATAACCGGGATCTTCCAGCCCCATCTTTACACCAGGACCCGGGACCTCGCACAAGAACTGGCTGAGAGCTTGTCAAACCTGGATGAGGTCGTGTTGATGGAGATCTATCCGGCACGAGAGGAACCAATAGCGGGAGTCGATGCCAGGATGTTGCTCGAACGGATCCCATTGAAAGATCGCTCACTGCTACCGAGAGAAAAAATACCCGAAGCAATTCGGCAAAAAGACCCAGAAGTGCTCTTAACAATGGGGGCCGGGGATATCGACCGACTGACGGGACCGATCAAAGAAGCCCTTTCCTCCGGGACGACAGAAGCAACCCCATGATGGTGAATGCATGAAAAACCCAAAGCGAAATAGAATCCGATCGATCCTTGGATGGACCCTGCTTGCTTCCGCCATGGTGGGATTGTTCGGTTTCGTCTCGGACGAACGGGACAAGGAACGCCTGAAAGGGATAAGGGTCCGGGTGGGAACACCAGAAGGCGTCCATTTCATGAATGAAGAAAGGGCGCGGTCGATCGTCGAGAAGAATTTCGGTCCGCTCGATGAGCGCCCGATCCATAACCTCCCGTTGGAGAAGATGGAAAGGGTCCTCTCGAAAAAGCCCGCGGTCGGAAAGGCCGAGCTTTTCGTTTCGATCGAAGGGACCCTCCGCATCGAACTCGATCAACGGGAGCCCGTGCTCCGCATGATCGACCGCGAAGGAAAGGGAAGCTACCTGGACAAAAGCGGAAAGCTCATGCCCCTCTCTTCCCGATATACCGCCCATGTTCCTGTTATAACGGGAGACTTCCATTTGTCCTGGTGGAAAGGAAGCGGGGAAGCGACCCGACAGGATTCCCCATCAGCCAAGCTGAGTGCTTCAGAAAAGTCCATGGTAAAAGGGGTCAAGAAGCTCGGCAAGATCCTGCGGGAAAGTCGGTTCTGGCAGGCCCAGATCCAACAAGTGACCCTGGGACCCGCCGGAAAAGCAACCCTTATCCCCCGCCTCGGGGATCAACGGATCCTTTTCGGAAAGTTGCGGGATCAAAAAAACAAGTTCCGAAAACTCATGGCCTTTTACCAAAACAGTCTGGGAAATACGGATTGGAAACAATATGACACGCTCGACCTGAGGTTCGAGGACCAAATCGTCTGCAAAAAGGAGTAATCATGGAATCATCGGACATCGTTGTCGGTCTGGACATCGGAACGACCAAGATCGCTTGCATCATCGGCCGCAAGAACGAACACGGTAAGATCGAGATCCTTGGAACCGGAAAATCGGATTCAGCCGGGGTTACCAGGGGTGTCGTCTCGAACATCGAAAAAACCGTACAGTCGATCAGAACCGCCGTGGAAGAGGCGGAGAACATAGCCGGGGTGAAGGTGACCCACGTCCATGTAGGGATCGCCGGACAACACATCAAAAGCATCCAACACCGGGGCCTAACAACAAGGGAGGACCCCGAGAACGAGATCACCCAGGCGGACATCGACCACCTCATCGAGGACATGTACAAGCTGATGATGGAACCCGGGGAGGAGATCATTCACGTCCTTCCCCAGGAATACATCGTGGACAGCGAAAAAGGGATCAAGGAACCCATCGGGATGTCAGGGATCCGCCTCGAGGCGAATTTTCACATCATCATTGGCCAGATCGCGGCCGCAAAGAATATCTATCGTTGTGTTCACAAGGCAGGCCTTCAGGTCGATGAATTGATCCTGGAACCCCTTGCCTCCTCAGAGGCTGTATTGAGCCAGGAAGAAAAAGAGGCCGGCGTAGCATTGGTGGATATCGGCGGGGGAACGACCGATATCGCGATATTTCAGGACGAGATCATTCGCCATACAGCGGTCATCCCCCTTGGAGGCAGTGTCATATCCAACGACATCCGCCAGGGCTGCTCCATTATCCAAAGGCAGGCCGAACAGTTAAAGGTCAAGTTCGGCAGCGCCCTCAGCAGCGATGACCAGGACAACGATATCGTCTGCATACCCGGCCTTCGGGGACGGCAACCCAAGGAAATATCCATCCGGAACCTCTCGAGCATCATCCAGGCCCGGCTCGAAGAGATCATTGAATATGCCTACAGCGAGATCCGGAACTCCGGTTACGCCGATCAGCTGATCGGAGGCATGGTCCTTACCGGTGGCGGTGCCCAGCTCAAGCATACAGCCCAGCTGACCGAATACGTGACCGGCATGAGCACAAGGGTGGGATTGCCGAACGAACACCTGGCCAATCCAAGCGAACGAGCTGTCACAAGCCCGATGTATTCCACCGGGGTAGGCCTTATTATCAAGGGCTTCGAACTCTACCAGAAAGAAGGGATCAAGGAAGGCAACATCACGACCCACTCGGAGAAATCCAGAGGCAACTTTTTCGAAAAGATCTTTGCCAAAGGGAAACAATGGTTCGAGGAAGACACGGATTAACAAGAACAAAAAAGCTGTAATCGCAAAATCGCTCACTATGATGCAATTCGATATGCCAAAAGAACAGTCCTCCATCATCAAAGTCCTTGGTGTGGGAGGAGGCGGTAGCAACGCCGTGAACCACATGTACGGACAAGGGATCAAAGGAGTGGATTTCGTTGTCTGCAACACCGATCAACAAGCCTTGGATATCAGTCCGGTACCGACAAAGATCCAGATCGGCGCTGACCTTACGGAAGGCATGGGGGCCGGTTCAGAACCGGAGGTCGGCCGCAATGCCGCGGTCGAGGACATCGACCAGCTAAAGTCGATCCTCGAAAAGAACACCAAAATGGTCTTTGTTACCGCCGGAATGGGTGGTGGTACCGGCAGTGGCGCAGCGCCGGTCATAGCTCAGACAGCCCGGGAAATGGACCTTTTGACCGTCGGCATCGTTACCCTGCCCTTTTCTTTCGAAGGCAAGCAAAGAAGAGAACAAGCCGAAAAAGGGATCGAGGCCATGCGCGACAATGTGGATTCCCTCCTGGTGATCTGCAATGACCGCCTCCGCGAAATGTACGGGGACCTGAACCTTTCCAACGCTTTCGCCCAGGCGGATGATGTCCTTTCAACAGCAGCCAAGGGAATTGCCGAAGTGATCACGGTGACCGGCAAGATCAATGTGGATTTCAAGGACGTGAACACCGTCATGCGGGATAGTGGTGTGGCCATTCTCGGATCTTCCATAGCAGAGGGGGAAGAACGGGCAAAACAAGGGGTCGAGAAGGCCCTCTCTTCACCCCTGCTCAACGACAACGATATCTCGGGGGCTTCTCACGTCCTGTTGAACATCACCTACGGCGAAAAGGAGGTGACCATGGATGAGATATCCGATATCACAGACCACATTCAGGATGAGGCCGGCTCCACAGCCAATGTGATCTGGGGCCATGGCTACGACGAAACCTTGGGGGAGGCCCTGAGCGTTACCATCATCGCCACCGGATTCAAATCCAGCCCGGATACGGGGAGCGAAATGGAAAAGCGGGAAAAACAAAAGAAAAAATATCTCCACCTGAACGAAAAGGAGGAAACTCCGCCAACACAGGAAGAAGAGAACCCGGCAATGGCCTCATCTCAGATAACCTCAACAGAGGAGAAAACGGAACCGGCTGAGCCTGAGGGGAGCCGAACAGAAGCAACCCAGGAAACACCGGAAAACCCAGAGGAAGCGAATGATCCTGATAGCCCTTACCTGAAAACAAAAGAGGACCAGACAGGGGCGTCTGGACAGGAGGACCAAAGCGAAGCCCCCAGTGAAAACAGCGGCCCTGAAAAGGTAGAATGGCACCAGGAGGCTCAGCGAAAGGAATACGGTCCAGAGCGTCGAACAGAAAAGGACCCGGGAACGGGCACCCCCGCGGAAGAACCCCGGCCCTTCCATGCCAATACATCCCGGGATCAGGGAGAGATCGACCCGGAACAGCAACGGAAACGGTCAACCGAACGGATCGACCGGATCCAGGAGCTCGGCATGAAACTCAGATCACCCTCCGGGATCGAAGGTCTGGAGGAGGAGCCTGCGTACGTGAGGCGGAACATTAAACTGGACGAGGAACCCCACTCCTCCACATCCAATGCCTCCCGGTATACGTTATCGGAAGAGGAGGATGAGGACGGCAAAAAAAAAACGACCATAAGGGAGAATAATCCGTACTTACACGACAAGCCGGATTGAATCCCGGGAAATCAAGGGGGCAAGACATCACCCTTAAAATGGGAAAAAGGGATCCCTACCAAAAGGATGAGGGGGATCCGTATAATTTTTTAGATTTGCTGCGTCCCTATCCTATTGAGGAGAAGGAAAATTTTGAACAATCATTAAAAAGCGGAACCATGAAGAATATCTACTTACTCATTTCAATGATCCTGATCGGCAGCTTCGCCTTTGCACAGGAGAAGCGGATCAAAGAGGTCGAGCCCCAAGAGAAGGTCAAAAGACCAGCGTTCAAAGACATTGAACGCCTTCCATCTGAACGGAAAGGCCAAGACCGGAATCGGGCCATTTTTACGGAGGATTTCAGTGATAGCATCCCCGCGCAATGGACCAATACCGCAAAGGATAATAACGATGATACCTGGGCAGGCTGGGAGTACAGAGGCCCAGCCACTCAGCCTGATACCAGCGTTGGGTCCCGTGGATCCTGCGGGGGAGCTCCGATCGAATCTCCGACCAAGGGTAATGGATTCCTCATCTTCGATTCCAATTATTGGGATGACCCTGGTAATGTTTGCGGCGGCAACCAAGGATCCGGTGACCATCCTGGACCCCAGACGGCCAATCTGATCACGGATACCCTGGATTTTTCTAACGAGCCCTGTATCGGGATGGAATTCTACACGTCCCATCGGGAATTCCAGGCAACCATGAGCGTCAAGGCCAAAACGGTCGGCGATTCGGCCTGGACAACGGTTTGGACCGATAATGTCGGCGGAAACGAGGATTTTGAAGGCTGGGTGTCCCTCAATATCAGCGAGGCCGTGGGCGGTCAGGATTCCGCTCTTATTAAGTTCATGTGGGACGGGAACTATTACTATTGGATGCTTGATGACATCGAGGTCTATGTTCCCGCGGACAATGACCTCCAGTTGTCAACTTCCCACCATCGACCCGACAATCAGATCTATGCGGAGGACATCATGTATCCGCAATTCCCGGCCCGACAGGCACAGAGTGTCAACCTGAACTTTGGGGCCACGGTCGAGAACATTGGCTGCCAAACCCAGGGCGATGCAAGCGTTTCCGTTGATGTGACAGATGCCATGGGGAACAATGTCTTTTCTGAAAGCTCCGGCTCGGCAAGCTTGGACCCGGGAGCTAAAAAAGATTCCCTGGGTACCGTAAACGCGCCGATGGGCAACACATGGACACCGGCTTGCCCCGACACAGCGGCAACCTATAACATTCAGTGGGAAGCCCAACTCAGTGGAACGGACGACAACCCGAACAACAACACCGGCATGGACACGGTCCGGGTCGTTGATTCCGCTTACGCCAGAGACCGGGGTTTTGTCGGGCTGACCGGCATCCAATGCGCACCCGACGATAGCCCGAGCGGATTCGCTGAGTTCGAAGTCGGGAACCTCTTTGAGTTCTTTGCGGCGGACACTATTACATCCGTCTCGATAGGGATCTTTGATTCCGACGCCAACCCCACTGATGTTGGGGCTTTGGTCGAGGCTGTGATCTACGAACCGGACGGAAGTGGCGGTTTCGCACCCATTGGGGAATCTGACCCCAACTTCCCCTACACGATCGAAGAGGATGACCTGAACGATTGGATCACCATTCCAATGAAGGAACCTGTGGCCCGAAGTGCAGGATCCGTTGCACTGCCAGTGGCCCGCTACGGGGGTGGTGCAGAATCGGTATGCTTCGGCACGGCCGGTTCCTCACCGGCTCAAACGACCTTCATTTACGGCCCATTCGGTTCGGGTGGTTCCGTGGATTGGTTCTTTACGACCAGTACGGCCATGGTCAGGCCCAACACGGTCGGTTCCCCCTGTACCAAGGTCGGGGTCGAAGAACTGGAGCAGAAAGGCTTCACCCTTGGGCAGAACAAACCCAACCCGGCCAAAGGGAAGGTCGTCATCGATTATAGCCTCGAAACGGCCAAAACGGTTCGCTTTGAGATCCGCGACCTGGCAGGTAAGAAGATCATGGACCTGAATCGCGGCACAGAAGCTGCCGGACAGCATCAAGTGGAGCTCGACACCGATCGTCTGGATGCGGGTGTTTACTACTACACCATGCATGCCGATGGCGAGAAAGCCACCAAAAAAATGGTGGTCCTCGAGTGATCCCTGAGGATGCGCTTAAAACAATAAAAAAACCCCGCCTAACGGCGGGGTTTTTTTATATCCAAACTTTTTTGACCCAAAAGATGATCGAATGATCTTAAAAAACCGGCCAATCGCTTGACCTAATGCTTGTCCCGAACTTCCTTCATAATGTTGGAAGCAAATACAAAGTCATTTAGTTCCTTATTGTCGGAATGGAATACATCCTCCCTGTACCCTTCCCACCATTTTTCCCCATTGTGAAGGAAATTTATGATATCTCCCACTTCTGTAACGGAACTCATATCATGCGTCACAACGATCGTCGTGATACCATGATCATAAGTGATCTCCCGGATAAGCTCGTCGATTATAATAGAGGTTTGCGGATCCAAACCCGAGTTGGGCTCATCACAGAAAAGGTATTTGGGGTTGAGTGAAATGGCCCTCGCGATCGCCACCCGCTTTTTCATTCCTCCGCTCAACTCGGCCGGATAAAGGTCATTCACATCCTCCAACCGGACACGGTCCAGACAAAAATTGACCCGTTCCAGCATTTTTTCTTTGGATTCCCGCTGGAACATCCTCAAGGGGAACATCACGTTTTCCTGAACCGTAAGGGAGTCAAAAAGGGCCCCTCCCTGGAACAACATCCCGATCTCCTTGCGGATCTCCCGCCTTTCCCTGTGCCCCATTTTCAGAAATTCACGACCATCAAAAAGGACCTGCCCTTCCTCGGGTTGTATCAAACCGACCACACATTTGGTCAGGACCGATTTACCCGAACCGCTCCGCCCGATGATCATATTGACACGGCCGGTCTGTATCTCGAGCGATACATCATCAAGCACGCATTCACTCCCAAAGGTCTTACTGACATTCCTGACCTGGATCATACGAGAAGCAGTTGGGTAAGGATGAAATTCCCGATAAGGATCAGAATGCTGCTGTAAACCACAGCGCGTGTGCTGGAACGACCAACCTCGAGTGCCCCCCCTCTGGTGAAATATCCGTGGTAAGCAGCCACACTGGTGATGATAAAAGCAAAACAAACGGTCTTGATCAACGCATACGTCACAGTGTAAGGATCGAAATCGAACTTGATCCCATAGAGATAACCCTGCGTCGTCATGACCCCAGTGGATTCGACCACGGCCCATCCTCCGAAAACCCCAAGGAACATACTAAAGACGACCAGTACGGGGTTGAACAGAACAGAAGCGACGATCTTGGGCAGGATAAGATAACCCGCAGAATTCACCCCCATGATGTCCAGGGCGTCGATCTGTTCGGTAACACGCATCGTCCCGATCTCAGAAGCAATGTTGGAACCGACTTTCCCGGCCAGGATCAGGGAGATGATGGTCGGAGAGAATTCGAGTATCACAGATTGGCGAGTGGTATACCCCACCGTATAAAGGGGGATCCATGCACTCGAGATCATACTGGCCGTTTGAAGGGTTATTACGGCCCCCATGAAGACGGAAACCAACGCAACGATCCCAAAGGAGTTCATGCCAAGGGACATGAACTCATGGATCATAAGCCTCCAATAGATGCTGAAGCGCTCGGGTTTGCCGAAGACATCCTTCAGGAAAAGAAAATAACGCCCGATATGAAAAAACGCCCCGCTCATGGAGAGCTCCGAATTTAAACGATCGCGTCCGTAGCGGGAAGATTTTTGGAAGGAATAGAAAACGGCCGCCCCGTTCCTTTTATTTTTGTTGAAAGTTCCATTATGCGTTCTCCTCGATTTTATTCCATCCTCATCGGGATCGTTTCGATCTGCTTCCTGAGCGGATGCTCCATTTTCAAGGAAAAGGACGATTGTATGAGCTGCCCGGACTGGCACGTTAAAGAAGCCTCAGGAACAAATGGCCCGGACGCTTGATGCAATACGAAAAGGATTGAGCAGATACCTCCCGGAGAAGGCGATCGGCCCGTGTATGGCCTATCTCAGGGAACGCCCGGTTCGGATCGTTGTAACGGACCCCCGGACCTCCAAGGTAGGGGATCACAGACCTCCCGACCAGGAAAGTCGTCTCCACCGAATAAGCGTGAACGGGGACCTTGGGCCATACCATTTTCTGATCACCCTGGTGCACGAATTCGCCCATGCCGAAGTATGGGAACAATACAAAAGGAAGGTTCCGCCCCACGGTAAAGAATGGAAAAAAAGCTTCCGGGACCTGATGGCTCCTTATATGGCCAAACACGGGCTCTTCCCGGATGATCTTCATGAGATCCTATCCCTTCATTTAAAGGACCCACCGGCTTCCTGCCTCTCGGATTCATCCTTGACACGGAAATTGCGGGAACACGAAGGAGATCCAAGCCCCCTCACCGTAGAGGAGATCACGACGGAGACCGTATTCCGGACCAAAAGCGGAAGGACCTTCAAAAAAGGGAAACGGGCCAGAAAAAGATTCCGCTGTACCGAGCTTCGTACGGGTACCATTTACATGGTCCATCCGCTGGCTGAAGCCATTCCTCTACAGGAAGGAAATGTCAGTAATTAAGGGAACAAACACCTTCTCTGGGTTTTTTATATTTGGCCGCATTTCATTTCTTTGCTCACGGAAGTGATGCCAGCACTTCGTTCAAGATGAACTCCTTTCATGGCGAATGACAAGACTTATTGTGTGATCATGGCCGGTGGTATAGGCAGCAGGTTTTGGCCCATGAGCCGTACCACCAAGCCAAAACAATTTCTCGATATCCTCGGTGTCGGTCGGTCACTCCTTCAAATGACCCACGATCGATTCTCCTCCTTCATTCCTCACGAGAATATTTTTGTCGTGACCAATGAGCACTACGAAGAACTGGTCAGAGAACAACTTCCCGGTCTGCGGGAAGACCGGATCATCACGGAACCGGAAAGGAAGAACACAGCCCCCTGTGTCGCTTATGCGGCATTCCGTATCGGAGAAGAGGACCCCGGGGCCACGATCGTGATCGCCCCATCCGACCATCTGATCCTCAAAGAGGAAGCGTTCCATGAAACCATCGAGGTGGCCACCTCTCGCGCCAATGCCAAGGATTCCCTAGTGACCCTGGGCATCAAACCCACTCGGGCCGACACAGGGTACGGATACATCCAATTTACAGATGCGAATGATACGAGCAATAAGGCGATAAAGAAGGTACAGAGTTTCACTGAAAAACCCGATGAAAAAACTGCGGAGAAATTCCTCAAAGCCGGGAACTATTATTGGAATTCCGGTATTTTTATATGGACCGTGAAGGCCATCAAGCAAGCCCTTAAGAGCCACCTTCCCCAACTCTACGAACTTTTCGAAGGAAGACGGGACAAATACAATACGCAAGAAGAACCGGTGATCATTCGGGATATTTACCAAAAAGCTGAGAACATCTCGATCGACCATGGGGTCATGGAAAAAGCTCAAAATGTAGATGTTGTGTTGGGAGACCTCGGGTGGTCCGATCTTGGTACCTGGGGAGCCCTCTACGAACATTTGAAAAAGGATGAAGCCATGAACGCCTTCATCGGGGACCAAACCATGGCCCGCGACGCCACAGGCAACATTGTCAGCACCTCAGAGGACAAACTGGTGGTCCTTCAGGGTATCGAGAACACGGTGGTCGTGGAAAGTGGCGATGTACTCCTGATCTGCGACCGGAATCACGAACAAAAGATCAAGAAGCTGGTCGAAGAGGTCCGGAATAGCAAAGGAGAAGACCTCATTTGATCATCCTGGAGGGGTCCACCCACTCATCGAACTCCGCTTCTGTCAAATAGCCCGAGCCTACAGCTTCATCTTTCAGGGTCGTTCCTTTCGCATGAGCCGCTTTTGCGATCTCCGCTGCTTTCTCGTAGCCGATCTTGGGATTCAAAGCAGTGACCAACATCAGAGAATTCCGCAGATGGTGATCGATCCTTTCCTGATCGGGTTCGATCCCGGCTACACAATGGTCAGTAAAAGAAACACACGGACCGCCACTCAACTGAGCCGAATGCAGAAAATTATAAGCCATAAGCGGCTTGAACACGTTCAATTCGAACTGTCCGTTCATGCCCCCATTGGAGATCGCAACATCATTTCCGAAGACTTGTGAACAGACCATGGTAAGGGCTTCCGGTTGGGTCGGGTTCACCTTCCCGGGCATAATGGAAGACCCCGGTTCATTGGCCGGTATCTTGATCTCGCCGATCCCACAGCGCGGGCCGGAAGCCAGCATTCGAATATCATTGCCGATCTTCATCAATGAAGTGGCCACCTGTTTAAGCGCACCATGAGCTTCCACAATGGCATCATGGGCCGCGAGGGCTTCGAACTTATTGCTGGCGGTCCGAAAAGGCAAACCCGTCAATTCAGCGATCTTTGCGGCAACATCCACCGGATAACCATCCGGGGTATTGATCCCGGTCCCCACGGCCGTTCCCCCCAATGCCAATTCAGATAAGTGATCGAGCGTTCGTCGGAGAGCAGCGATCCCGTGCTCGAGTTGGGAAACGTATCCGGAAAATTCCTGCCCCAGCGTTAGCGGCGTGGCGTCCATAAAATGGGTCCGCCCGATCTTCACCACATCCATATAAGCATCCGCCTTCTTCCGCAGGGTATCCCTGAGTTTTTCCAGACCGGGCAGGGTCACTTCCGTGAGCTTTTTATATGCAGCGATGTGCATAGCCGTGGGAAAGGTGTCATTGGAGGATTGCGATCTGTTGACGTCATCGTTCGGATGGACCGTTCGTTCCCCTTCTCCCAATCGTTTCCCTTCAAGTACATGGGCCCGGTTGGCAACGACCTCGTTCACGTTCATATTGGACTGGGTCCCCGAACCGGTCTGCCAGACCACCAAGGGGAACTGATCGTCCAGGTCACCCTTCAGGATCTCATCACAGACCTGTTGAATAAGGTCACGCTTCTGGGCTTCAAGAATGCCCGCCTCATGATTCACGATCGCTGCCGCTTTCTTTAAATATCCGAATCCCCGGATCAGTTCGATGGGCATCCGGTCCTCCCCGATCCTAAAATTGTTCCGTGACCGCTCGGTCTGAGCCCCCCAGTATTTATCAGCAGGGACCTCAACGGGACCGAGCGTATCGTGTTCTGTACGATTGGCCATTTTCCTGGTTTTCGTTATAAAGGATCACTGATCCATTTTCCGGTTTTCCATCAAATAATCCTTTAGAAAGAAATGGATCCCCCCATCAAGTACCTGGTCCACATTCGAGGTCTCTGTTCCCGTCCTGAGGTCCTTGACCATCTTATAGGGATGCAGGACGTAATTGCGGATCTGAGACCCCCATTCGATCTTCTTTTTTCCCGCCTCGATGGCTTCCTTCTTTTCTGCCTTTTTCTCCATCTCTATTTCGTGAAGCTGAGAGCGCAACAACTGGAGTGCCCGGTCTTTATTCGCCTTTTGTGAGCGGCTCTCGGTGTTCTCGATCACGATCCCCGAAGGCTCGTGATGCAAACGAACACCCGATTCGACCTTGTTCACGTGTTGCCCCCCTTTACCACCGGACCGGAATGTATCCCAGGAGATCGTGGAGGGGTCGATATGCACATCTATCGAATCGTCGACCAATGGATACACATAGACCGAAGCGAAGGAGGTGTGTCGCCGGGAATTGGAATCAAAGGGAGAGATCCGCACCAAGCGATGGACCCCATTCTCCCCTTTTAAAAAGCCAAAGGGGAATTCCCCATCGAATTGGATCGTTGCGGTTTTGATACCTGCGGCATCCCCTTCCTGAACATTGAGCTCCTGGTACTGATAACCGTTTGTCTCTGCCCACATCTTGTACATCCGAAAAAGCATGGAGGCCCAATCACAACTTTCCGTACCCCCCGCCCCTGCTGTTATCTGCATAATAGCAGGCCGGGTGTCCTCCTCGGCATTCAGCATGTTCTTGAACTCGAGATCCTCAATACCCTTTTTGAGGTCGTTGTAATGCTTTTCGACCTCCTCTTCATGCACCTCCCCTTCCTCGTAGAATTCCAGCAGGGCATCAAGGTCCTGGCGTTTCTGATCGAGCGATTCATAGATATCCACCCAGGACCGTGCTCGCTTGATATCCTTGAGGATCTTTTGGGCTTGGTCGGGGTTATCCCAGAACGCGGGGTCCTGGGTCCGTTTCTCTTCCTCTTCTATGTACTCCCTTTTCCCAGGGATGTCAAAGATACCCCCTTAGCGCATCCAGGCGCCCGGCTAGATCCTTGACCTCTTGCTTGTCGATCATGGATCGCTGTTTTTGTTCGAAACCTCAACTATGAACAGGCCGCCAAATTTATCGATCTTCGCTGCGATTCCAAAAGAATTCCCGTTGCGTTGGTCAACAAAAAGCCCCTCAAACCCTGTTAGGACCAAAGTGGCCCGATTATTGAAGGAGGCTTTCATATGAAAGGATCGGAGCACCGATGAGCAACCCCCGGCCATTAAACGCCTATATGATCTGGCTGACCAAACTGTATCTCCTTCTTACGATACAGGGAAGCGCAGGAACTTTACGCTCGGATTCCGTCGAAGCATCGGATTCCACTTCGACCTTTTTCCCCTATCCTTCTTCGGGTTTTCCCCTTGAAAGGGTCGACACACTAAAGCTTCAGCATTTTCATGAGCACCGTCCGGACCTCGATCAGCACAGTCTTCACCTGGGCAACATCGGCCAGGACGTGAACACCTTGGTCCATCCCGTGAGACATCCCCAGGGGTTAAGGCACGGTCTGACCTTGAATCCCTGGCAGATCGATACGAACAAGACCGGATATTTCCAGGTGCCTTATCCCGTGACCCGGCTGAACTATATCCTCGGCGGCAACGAAGAGCAATTTTTTCGCGTGAGACACACTCAGAACATTACACCTCGTTTCAACGCCGGAGTGACTTTTCGCAAGCTTATCAGTAAAGGCGCTTATGACCGCCAGGAGACCAACTCCGGGAATCTTTCTGCCAGCACGAACTATTACGGTCAAAATGGGCGTTATCTCGTCCGCGCCCATTATATACGGAACGATCACTCCATGCAACTCAATGGAGGGATCACAGATTCTCTGCTGCAGAACAATACCTTCTCCAACCGGCAGAATATCCCGGTAAGACTAAAAAATGCCCTGTATAACGGGAAACAAACGGCTTTCTCCGTGAAACAGGCTTACTACGTCGGGAAAGGCCAGGATCCTAAAAAGAAAGGGCCCCCGAAGGAAGGACCGAGCTTTCGGGTCCAACACCAAACCCAATACAAGGACCTGGAAGCTTTTTACCAGGATAAGCGTCCCGGGAGCGGGTTCTACGACCGGATTCTACTGGATTCTTCCAGAACAATGGACAAAAGGGGGTTTAAAAAATGGACTCACAAATTTGGAGGCCATCTTATGCTTCCGGTCGACACCAGCAGTTTCCACAAAAGCAGTATCGGGATCCGGCATGAACGAATGAAAGTTTATCAACCGGCCCATGACCCGGAAAAAAAGCAAAGCGTGAAAAGGGAGCGTTTTTCCTCTACCTTTCTTCAGGGGGATTACAATTTCATAAGCGATCCCATTGATATTGATCTGCGGGGATGGATCGGAATAAGGGGGACCAATAAGAGGGACCAGGGTGTTCGGGCAAGGATCTCGGTCCCGGCCGGAAAAGCGGTTATTATCTCTGCTGGTGCTGGTATTTCCCGCTCCGAACCCAGCTATAAGGAAAGAAGCTTCACGTCCAATCATTTTTTCTGGCGGAACGATCTTTCAAAAGAACGCCGTACAAGTGGCTTTATTCGACTGGACCAACCCCGGTCGGATCTCCACATAGAAGCTCGGGGATACAAGATCCACCGACCCATTTTTTACGGCCCGGACGCCACCCCTGCTCAGGCCGATAATAGTGCCCCCGAACTGGGCATGTTGAGGCTGAAAAAGGACTTCGTCCGCGGCCACTGGCACCTGGAGAACGACCTGGTCGGACAGACCACCCGAGCGGGAAGGGACATATTCCGCGTGCCCCGTTTCATCAGCAGGAACACGTTTTACTACGAAGGCTGGTTCTTTGACAAAGCCATGAAGGCCAGAATTGGGCTCGTGGCCTTTTACTATTCGTCCTTCATGAACAAAGATTACATGCCGGCTCTCCGCACGTTCTTCCTCCAGAACCAACAGGAAGTGGGCGATCGTCCCTTTTTTACCCCCTTCATCGATGCCCGGGTGAACGATCTTCTCTTCTTCCTGAAGATGAAGCACGCCAATGCTGGCCTTCAAGGGGAGCCTCCATTGGCTTTTCCCGGCCGACCCTATCCGGGCCGAAGGTTGAAATTCGGCGTAAAATGGGTCCTGTTCAACTAATCCTCAGGCCCGTATCTACTCTGTTGGCCCGTGTAATCGGCAGGGGTCAGCGCTTTTAATTCCCCTTTAACGGGGTCCCCGACTTCCAATCCATCAATGAATTCGTGGAGGGTCGCTTTATCGATCCTTTCCCGCCCTCTGGTCAGGCCCTTAAGCGCTTCATAGGGTTCCGGATAACCTTCCCGCCGGAGGACGGTTTGAATGGATTCGGCAAGCACGACCCAATTCTGTTCCAGGTCCTCTTCAAGGACCGGTCGGTTCACCTCGAGTTTATCCAACCCCTTGAGGATCGAGTTCATCGCAATAAAAGAATGCGCTATGGGGACGCCCGTGTTCCGGATCACGGTCGAATCGGTAAGGTCCCGTTGCATGCGGGAGATCGGAAGTTTTTCCGAAAGATGGGAGAAAATGCTGTTCGCTATTCCGAGATTTCCTTCTGCATTCTCAAGGTCGATCGGGTTCACCTTATGGGGCATCGTGGATGAACCGACTTCTGAGCTTTTCGTCCGCTGTTTGAAATAATTGAGGGAAATATACGACCAGAGGTCCCTACAAAGGTCGATAAGAATGGTATTGATCCGACTCAGCGCATCAAAGCGGGCTGCCAGGTTATCGTAATGCTCGATCTGGGTGGTATAGCGAGACCTTTTCAAACCCAAATTCCCTATAAAGGAATCCGCGAAGGCCGGCCAGTCGATCTCAGGATAAGCAGCGTGATGGGCATTGAAGTTGCCCGTAGCACCACCAAACTTAGCCGAATAAGGGACCTCATCCAACTGCTCCGCCTGGACTTTCAGCCTTTCCACAAAGACCTTGATCTCTTTTCCGACCGTCGTCGGGGATGCCGGCTGACCGTGCGTACGGGCGAGCATGGGAATCGGGTCCCACTCCCTGGAGCGATCTCGGAGTTTTTTCCGCAACTCGTTTAAACGAGGCAGGAACAAGCTTTCCATTGCCTCTTTTAAAGCAAGGGGTATCGCGGTATTGTTGATATCCTGGGAGGTCAGTCCGAAGTGAACGAATTCCTTGTATTCTCCGAACCCGGTTTCCTCCATGCGCTCCCGGAGGAAGTATTCCACCGCTTTTATATCGTGGCGAAGGGTACCTTCCCATTCCTTGACCCGCTCCGCATCCTCCATGGTGAAGTCCTCCCATATTCTCCGTAAAACAGAAAATTGGTCAGGAGAAATATCAGACAAGCGGTACAAGGGGATCCGGCAGAGGGCAATGAAATATTCGATCTCGACCCGGACCCGGTAACGGATCAAAGCAGCCTCGGAGAAATGGTCTCCGAGGGGTTCGCTTTCAAGGCGGTACCGACCGTCGATCGGGGTTATAGCGGTCAATGGGGCCAGACTCATAGCTTGTACCGTTCGCAATAAGGAAGCCAAAGGTAAGAATCCCATTGAAGGATTCCTTGCTACTTGCAATTAATGTTTATCTTTGCTACCTGTCGCCGATTCACTTGTATCATTCATACAGCGTCCGGTTCAAGGCGACCAAATGCGGGGTTTTTATGCTTCTTCGCTTTTTTTGCTTCTTTGTCCTTCTTTCAACGCTGTGGATCGCTCCGTTTTCTGCAATAGCTCAGGATGACGGACAGGGTTTGATCCAGAAGGGCAAGGTCAAGATGAAGCTGAACAAAGCCCGGCGACGCTTCCTCAACAACGACCTGCAAGGGGCTTTGAACGTTTCCCGCGAAGTGCTTGCCGCTGATAAGGACAACCCCCGCGCACACTTCATCATTGCCCGGTCCCACTACAAACTCCTCAATTACGACCTTGCCCTGGAGAACTTTCAGAAAGCCTATGACGGGAATCCTGAGGTGGACGACGAGATCTTTCTCTGGTTCGGAAAGACTTACCACCGTAAAGGAAAACTTGACGACGCCATCGACTCCTACAAGGATTTCAAGGGACATACAAAAGAAGGAAAAAAGAACCAGTCCAATGTAGACCGCTTGATCGACCAGTGTAAATACGCCAAGAAAGCGCGCAAAAACCCCAAAAAAGCTTCGATCGAGAACCTGGGAGAAACAGTGAACACCCGTTTTGACGAATACGCCCCTTCCATTACCTCGGACGGGGAAACGATGGTATTCACTTCCCGACGTCCCGACACCAAAGGAGGTGGTATTGATGAAAAAGGGGATCATCGCTACTACGAGGATGTTTACGTGACTCACCGGAATGAGGAAGGGGAATGGGGAGAACCCAAGGGTATTCCGGGGAGGATCAACACCGTCAAGTATGATGCCGTCCTAAGTATAGCTCCTGACGGGAAATCCATATACATTTACCGGAACAATCCGGAACACCACGGCGATATCTACGTTTCCAAAAAAAGTGACCGAACGGGAAAGTGGCGCCGACCCAAACTCCTACCGGAACCCATCAATACCTCTTATTACGAAGGGTCCATCACGAGCACAGTGGACGGGAACACCCTTTACTTCATCAGTGAAAGAAAGGGGGGTGAGGGCCGCGGGGATGTTTACCGCATCAGCCGGGAAAGTGAAAGAGATGAATGGGGAAAGGCCAAGAACCTTGGAGAACCGGTCAACACCGAAAGGGACGAGAAATTTCTCTACATCACCCCGGAAGGAAACACCTTATTCTTTGCTTCGAACGGCCACAAAAGCCTTGGAAAACACGATATACTGGTGACGACCAAAAAGGATGGCGAGTGGTCGGACCCCAAAAACATCGGATACCCGATCAACACGGTCAATGAAGAATCCACCTTTTCCCTGAGTTCGGATTTCTCGACCATGTATATCGCCGGTAGTTACGAAAAGAACTTTGGTCGAAGGGATATCTACAGGGTGGACGTAAGCGATCACGAGATCATCTCGAAACACAAACCGGTCCCCAAGGCTGTCGTTAAAGGCACAGTCAAAGGGGATGATGGGAATGCACTTCGATGCACGGTCAAAATGTTCGATAGCGAAAGCGACCAAATGATCGGTGAACAAAAAACAGACCGCGACGGCAAGTACCAATTCAGGGTCCCTGTGAACAAAAAGTACGAACTCCGGATCGACAGCAAAGGTTACAGTCCGGTCAAAGAAGAAGTTCGGATCGCAAGCGACCAGGCGGGGAATGACATTGTAAAAGAATTGACCGCAGAGAAAAAATAATTCCCCTTCATTCCTCTCTTGTGTTAATATTCATTCGAGGGTATAGGCATAGATTTGCCCATCCTTCCCGCCAACGACCAACTCCGGTTGCTCATCCAGATCCAGGTCCCCGATACTGAAGCCTGTACTACCGAACAATGGAAACCCTTCTTCATTCGAGCCTGCCCTGTTCAATAAATAAACCCGGGAGTCCCCCCTGCTGGTGAATCCCACCTTGGTCGTTCCATTATCGGAAGCGTAGAAGAAAGGACCTGCTGTGATGGTATCCTCAACGCTCCGGTCAAAGATGACCTCCCCCGACTGCTCCAGAACGGTAAACTTTTTATTTCCCCGCACCAGCAACTCCCTGCGTCCATCCTTGTTCATATCCCGGTAAAGGAAATTCCGGGTCTTCAGATCGATATCCGTGGAGATCCGCTCCCTTTTCCCGTCGAAACGAAAACGGACGAAAGCCCTTTCAGGGTCGAAATAAACGACCCGGCTAAGCCCAATGGTCTTACCCAGTTTAATGCGGAAAGGGGAATCCGGATGGGGATCGATATCCTCCTCCACATGATAACGATCGTTCCCCCGCCTCGACAACAGGCTTAACCCACCGTTGGTATCGCAGAAAAAGATGTAATCCTTCTTGCCGATCCGGAAATGTTGAGGGGGGCGCTGCACGATATGCTCACTTCCCTCGAATTCCCATCCCTCGACCACCTCACCGGTCTTGTCGTAATTGCGGATCTCCTTATCAGCACAGGGGACAAGGATCCTGTATTCCTTGTTGTTGTCATAATCGAACAATGCGAGCGGAGCAGTCGCTTTTGCGGGGAGTTCTACGGGAAAATTCTCCACCGGCCGCCCTTTCCGGTCCAACAAATGGACCCTGGAACGTGTACTGAAGAGCATCTGAAGTTTATCGTTCCGGTAAACATCGATCTGATGAACATCTCCCCGGATCCTCTCTTTTAATTTCTTGGTCCACAAAATTTTACCTGTGTTGCTAATGAGGTATATCGTATTGTTGGCATCCTGAACGAACACCTCTTTGGCATCGGTATAATGATTGGTCACAAGGAAAGAGCGCGTGACCGGGATCGTATCGAGGGCGACTTCCCACAGGGAGCCGGTCTCTTTTTTATAGACGGGATCGTGCTCCAGATAAACGTTGTTGTAAAACTTGTTCTTCTCCGAGGCCAGGAATTGGACCCCAATGGCCTGGAACTCCCGGTAGAGTTCCAAATGCTCTTCGACATGACCGCGGTAGGCCTCGCCCAGATAGTCCCTTATAATATGGGGAGAACGACCGATATTGCTATAGAGGAAAAGATTGGACCGTTTAGAAAGGGATCCCATGAAGGAATCATGGTCGATGTTCTTGGCCAGGGTCGCTTCTTCTTGATGATCCTTTATAAGCGAACGCAAGGCATTCTTTTGTTCCGTTAACACAAGGTGATCCCCGATAAAAGCATACCAGGGATCCTCCATTTTTGGAAAAGCCCCGCCCAATAAAAGATTAAAAAGGTCCCCGTAATTCGTTTGCCTGAGCTCAACACCCTTATATCGGGGCTTATCCCTTTCCTCCTTTGTCCCGGGATCCCCTTTTCCAGTATCCTTGACCCCGAAGGTCTCCCGCATAGCGCGTTTGGCTTTCCCAAGATCCCGTACCCGGATCAGCAGGAAGCTGTTTCGGGGACCTTCCGATGCCGGTTCGGTCATTCCACTGGCCACTTGATTTCCCAACCAAGATTTGATGCGCCTCTTTACTGAACAATCACAAGCTTTGTTGATCGCGTTCAATCTTTGTTCATACGGATAAAAAGCATTGATATTTTTCAGGTGCTCTTCTCTTTTTTGAAAAAAGGCTTCGGGGTCACTCAATCCGTAGAAAAAAAGATAAGCGGTGGAAGCCGGGGCAACACTTGTCACTCCGATATCCTGAGGCGTTTGGCCCCGCAACGACCACAGATGATCTTCCGGATCATCGGCATATGTATAGCCGTTCAGCATGAGGGCATTGGTCTTCAATTTTAGGTCCACGCCACTCCATTCTGCCAACTCAGGCATATCAGAAAGCGTTTCAGCAGCATTTTCATTGAGGTAGGTCGCCATCAGGTCCGGGACTTCCTCATACTGCACATACAAATGGCCATCAACTTCCGAGCCCGCTGACTTCCTCAATTCAACAACAGCCTCTTCTTCCGTAACAGGGGTTCCCGAATGCCTGTGCCGGATCGCGTCCTCCACGAGAATGGGGGAAAAAGAAAGTACCAGTACGCTCTCCACAAAAGCAAAACTAAGCTCCGGTCCTTCTTTTCCCAGGCGCAACTCCGTAAGGCGGGTACCGTCGTAACTTCGCTCAGAGAATGCGCTACCGGTAGGGACCGCTTCTCTGAAACGATCCATTAACTGTGCAGTGTCCTTGTCCGGTGGCAGACCGACACCAAAAAGCCAGTCGTATCGCCCGGACCCCGACATATGGAGAGACATGACCCCTTTATTCGAAGCGATCAGCTCCGCCAGTTTTTGATCTTGGGTCAGAACGGAATCGAGCAGACGAACGAAGCTATCGATCCGGCGAAAACGCTCTGTTCTTTTTAACGCTTCCCACATCAGATTGGTGCGGGTCAGTTTTTGCCAGGTGGAACGGAACTTATCCGATTCCACGATAAGAGCCGCGTTGGAGGGCACACGCTTTATCGGATCGGGGGTTTCTTCGTGCACTTTTGTCAACGCCCGATATCCAATGATCAGCAAGGCGACCAGAGCGATCAGGAAAAGCCCCAACGATATGCGCTTGAACCACTGCATACTAAAGGCCGAAGTTCAATTGTTTGGACAAAAGATGAAAGGACCGTCTGTGATGGACGGATATGCCGTGCCTTTCGATGCCCTCACGGTGATCGGGGGTCGGATATCCTTTGTTGGAATCCCATCGATATAAAGGCACCTGCTGATGCAATTCATTCATGATCCAGTCGCGATAATGCTTGGCCAGGACCGAAGCGGCCGCAATGGCAATATATATCCCGTCGCCACCAACAAAGCATTGATACGGAATATCCCGAAAGGGTTTGAAACGATTCCCATCTATCAACAAATATCCGGGTTCCGTGGGCAATCCTTCCAAAGCACGGTGCATTGCCATTATCGAAGCATTCAGGATATTGTGTTCGTCGATCTCCTGGGGTGATGCCGAGGCGATATTCCAAGCCAAAGCATGGTTGGTGATCTGCTCAAAGAGCCTTGACCGTTCGGCCGGGGTCAACTTCTTGGAATCGTCCAGCGATCGCAAATCGAGCGATTTTCCGGGCATAACGGCAGCAGCAACAACAGGACCGGCCAGGCAGCCCCTTCCGGCCTCATCGCATCCAGCCTCCTTGCTATCCCTTTCGTTCGCTTTTCTTAACCCCTTCATGTTGAACGGTTTTCATCATACTCTCGTAAAAAAGGGATGCTGTCCGGTCCCAGCTAAAAGCCTGTCCCCTTTGCAAACCCTTTTCCCTGATCTCATTCACGTATTCATCCGATCTGATACGTTCCATTCCATGGGCGATGGAATCCACCGAGAAGGGATCGACAAAAATGGCTGCGTCTCCGGCGACCTCAGGCATGGAAGAAATATTGGAAGCAATGACGGGCACCCCGGATCGCATGGCTTCGACCATGGGAATGCCAAACCCTTCAAAAGTAGAAACATAGATCATGGCCTCTGCAGCTCCGACCAAACGCTGAAGGTCCTTCCGCTCGAGATGTCCTGTGAATATCACCGCTGAACTGTCCCTTAAGCCATTCAGGGCCTCGTTCATTGCACTCGTCCACCACATTGGGTTCCCGGCCAGAACAAGCTTATACGGTTCATTCGTCTGTCCCCGGAAAAGCTGGAACGCCCTTACCATCCGGGCAATATTTTTTCGGGGATGAAGCGCCCCGACAAATAGAAAGTAAGGATCCCCGCCCGCAAACTCCTGTCTGACATGGTCAACCGCCTCCTCATCGAGGGGAGAGAATGAAGGATCGGCCCCATTGTATACAACATCGATCTTCTCTTCTGGGATCCCGTATTGCTCAACGATATCCGCTTTCGAAGCCTCGGAAACCGTGACCAACCGATCGGCCTTCCGGGCATACCGGGGAAAAAAGGTTTTGTAAAAGGACCGTTGGAGATAAGGCATATCCCGGGGATAGTGCTCGAAATTCAGATCGTGGATCACCCCGAGTTGTGGGATATTCGAAGCCAAGGACAAAAACCCATCAGGGGAAACGAAAAGATCGGGACGGAACTTCCGTAATATTGGGGGGAGAGACCACTCGAACCACAAGTAAAAAAGAAAGGGATGCCGGGCAGGTGGAGAGACGACAACTGGCCGGACATTATCGCCGAATATGTATTGATCCGAATAAGGCCGATCGAAAAAAAAGAGAAATTCGTGTTCAGGATGTTCTTGAACGATCCGGCTCAGGGTCTCATACATGAACCAGCCAATACCTTCCAGTCCACCCTTGAGCAACAACCTGGTGTTCACACCGATCTTCAAAGGGATACGGGATTTAGGCACATTGGGATCAACGGTTGCATGCAGGACGAATTTAGGATAATTCGTGATCTCCGGTGAGTGAAAGCCGGACGGCCGTAGCCAAAAGGGACGGCGTCCGAACTCGCTTTTTCCTTTGGAATGGTGGTCAGTAGACGAACACAATAGCATTCCATATTTTTTCGTTCTTGTCAGATGCTCGAAAAGACCCCTTCACCGAACCTTTTTATCGTAGGAGCCCCCAAAGCCGGGACCACTTCCCTCTACCAATTGTTAAAAGACCATCCCGAAGTCTTTATGAGCCCCGTCAAGGAGCCGAACCATCTATCCACGGACATCGATACCGGGGCTTTCAAGCCGATCTTCAGAAAACATCTGGTAAAGGAGAAAGCATATTTCAAACAGGAGAAGCGGCCAACGGTTCCGGTAATGTTCGTGCAAGACCGGAAAAATTACGAATCCCTGTTCCATGGGACCAGTAATTACCGGTGGCGGGGAGAAGCGAGCACTTCCTACATGTATTCAGGAACAGCCGCCTCCAACATCTATCGTTTGGCACCTTCCGCCAGGATCATTGTCATGCTCAGAGATCCTGTGGAAAGGGCCTATTCCCACTACCGAATGGCTTATCAGGATGGCTTTGTTAAAGGGACCTTCCGGGAAGCCCTCCTTCGGGATATAAAGCGGAAGAAAAAAGGTTGGGGGGTCTCGGAATTGTTCATTGAACAAGGCAGGTATTACGAACAACTTCGACGCTATTTCAAAATTTTCCCCAGGGAACGGATCTTTATCGGATCCTTCCGCAAAATGAAAGAAGAACCCGGAGAATTCTTAGGTGAACTCGCAGAATTTCTCGATATCGATCTCGATGAAGGACGCACGATCCCCGCTCAGAATCGTTCCGAAGAACCCAAAGCACCAATGTTGAATCGGATCATGCTAAGAAGCGGGCTCCGAGAGGGATTCAGAAAAGTCTTGCCGCACACCCTAAAGGCTCCATTAAAAAAACGCTTTTATGAAGCAGCTCCCCGAAGGGGGCCAAGCGATGAGGACCGGGCCTTTCTCTTCCCCTATTTCAGGGAGGACATTCAAAAGACACGGGAATTGCTCGGATGGAGTGAAGTGGATCAAGGGGGCGGTATTGAGGAAGCCATTTCTTAGCTTTGCTCGCCTAATCTGGACCCATGCGCGAAGAAAAAAGTGACAACAGAAACATTTTCAGTTCGGTGGATATGGTCGCATTCCTGTGGAAATGGAGAAAACCCATTATCACCGTTACCTTGCTCGGTGCCATTATTTCCATCGTGGCCTCTTTACTTATTGAGGAGAAGTACCGCTCATCCGTTATCCTATACCCCGCAGAAGCCAGCTCAATATCCCGGTCCCTCATCAATGCTGAGAAAGATGTCTCTTGGTTCGGGGAGGAGGAAGAAACGGAACAACTCCTGCAGATCCTCCAATCCAACGGCCTCCGGGAACGCATTATCAAAAAACACGACCTCCTCACCCATTATGGTTTATCGCGCGACGACCCGAAACACCGGATCCAGCTTTACAGGACCTTCAAGAACAACACGACCTTTGAACGCACGGAGTACGGTTCCGTAAGAATCGCCGTTCTCGACCATGACCCCGACACCGCAGCCATGTTGGCCAATGATATAGCCGCACTGGTGGACACGATCAAAAACAACATGCAGCAAAGACGGGCCAGAAAAGGATTGGATATCGTGGAAGCGGAATACCGGGCCGTACAGAACAAGATTCGTCGGATAGAGGACAGCCTGAGCTGGATCCGAGAACAAGGGGTGAATGATTACCGGAGTCAATCGGAGGTTTGGAACGAACAACTGGCCGTGGCCATTGTAGAGAACGATCAACGAGCGGTCAGGACCCTGGAGCAAAAACTGGACACCGTTTCTATGTACGGCAGCGCTTACCTGTCCCTGCACAAAGAGCTGGACAAGGCGCATGACCGCTTGAGTCAGCTCTACGACCGGTACCAGGAAGCCAAAGTGGACGCCAACAAAATCCTCCCCCATAAATTCGTTGTCGACAAAGCGATGCCTTCGGATAAAAAAGCCTACCCGATCCGGTGGCTTATCGTATCAGCTTCAACCGCATCGGCCTTTTTCCTGTCCATTATCCTTATCCTGGCCTTTGAACAATTCAGACTCCTGAAGAAGCGCGTCCAGGGTAAGGTGTAAAACAGTAAATCAACGAACACGTGGCCTGGACGAATGCCAAAAAAGCCCTTTTCTATTCCCTGGCCGCTCTTTTTGTTCTCCTGAACGGTTGGTTCATCTATCAGGAGCAAATGTTATTTATGGGCCTTCCCCTGGTCCTGGGTATTGCATTGGGGATCTTGCTTGCCCTGGACAAGATCCTTTTGCTGGTCATTTTCCTCACGCCCCTTTCGATCAATTTCGAGGAACTCGACCTGGGCGGGATCGGTTTCTTTTTTCCCACAGAACCGATCCTTTTCGGAATCCTCCTCCTGTTTATCGCAAAAATGCTTTACCGGGGAGGTATCGACAAGGAGATCCTGAACCATCCCATCTCTGTTGCCATCATCCTGAACTGGATCTGGATCCTGGTGACTTCCTTTACCAGCACCATGCCCCTCATATCACTCAAGTTCCTGGTCGCGAGAAGCTGGTTCCTCGTTTCTGCCTTTTTCCTGATGGCCTACCTTCTCCGGGAATGGAAGAACATACCCCGCATTTTGTGGCTTTACCTGGCTTCCTTTTTCCTGGTGATCGTGCTCACCCTGATCGAACATGCGGGGCATGGATTCCAGGAAGATCCGGCTCACTGGGTCATGAACCCATTCTATAAGGACCATACCTCCTATGGAGCGGTCCTGGCCCTTTACTTTCCGGTTCTACTGGGCTTCTTGTTTCAGAAAGGAAGAAGACTGTGGGAAAGAGGGGGAATTCTCATCCTCGTGAGCCTTATGAGCGTCGCTATTGTCTTTTCCTATACAAGGGCCGCCTGGGTAAGCCTCGCAGTAGCCCTTTTTGTATTCCTCATCCTGAAACTGAGGATCCGCTTTCGGACCCTCCTGATAGCGGGTATGGCCCTCGCTGGTCTCGTTTTTGCCAACTGGGACCGGATCATGTTGAACCTGGAGCAGAATGAACAGGAATCTTCAAACGGCTTGTCTAGCCACGTCGCCTCCATAACCAATATCGCAAATGATGCCTCGAACCTGGAACGGATCAACAGGTGGAAGTGTGCCTGGCGGATGTTCGAGGAAAAGCCCGTGTTCGGGTGGGGACCCGGGACCTATATGTTCCAATACGCGCCCTTTCAAAGGTCCCACGACCTTACAAGAATAATCACCAATTTCGGGTACCGCGCAAATGCCCACAGTGAGTACCTCGGGCCCCTCGCTGAATCCGGTTTTTTGGGGATGATCAGTTTCATTGCCATCGTTGTTGCTATCTGCTACACCGCTGTCCGACTGTACAAAAGGATCGGGGAGCCCAATGTGCGGATCCTCGTATTAAGTGTCTTCATCGGCTTGATAACCTATTTTACCCACGGGTTCCTGAACAACTTTCTTACGATGGACAAAGCGGCCATCCCGTTCTGGAGCTTCGCGGCCATCCTGGTCGCGATCGACCTGTATCACCGCCCCCGACTTACCGGACCCTCAGACTAAGTAAAGCCGCATCATCGGGATAAGAACGGGGCCCCCGATATTCCTCAAGGGCTTTAAAGATCCCTTGGTTGAGGGTCTCCATATCCCTGTTAAAGTTGGAACGGACCACCTTCTCGAGGTTGTGGATCTCAAAAGGGGTCTTGGCCGCATCCTCGAGTTCCACCACCCCGTCGGTATAGCAAACAATGGTACCTCCCTGGGACAAATCCATCTCTTCACTCTCAATGGAAGGGATCTCATCGAGCATGCCAAGGCCAATACAGCCCTTTTCCAACAAAAAGCGATGGCCATCCCGGAAAAAAAGCGGCGGGTTGTGCCCGGCATTAATATATTTAAGCTTCCGGTGACGGGTATTGTAACGGCCTACAAAAAAGGTAATGAAGCGTTCCCCTTCCGCGCTTGACATCACCTTCTTGTTCAACTCCCGGACCAACCCCTCGAGGGACTGATCGGTATAATTCACCATGGCCCTAAGATTGGCCTGAAAATTGGCCATCAATAGGGCCGCAGCCATCCCTTTTCCCGACACATCGGCCATACAAAATATATACTCATCCTTTGTGGCACGTATGATGTCGTAATAATCCCCCCCGACCTGTTCATGGGGCTGAAAAGACCCCGCCATTTCCAGTCCGTTCTCATTGGGAAGTTCTTTGGGGAACAACATGAACTGGGTTTCCGCAGCCATTTCCAATTCCTTGTTCAAGCGTTCCTTCCGGAGATTCTCGCGAGCCAGCTTTTTGTTCTCAATAGCCACGATGATCACATTCGTTAAGGTCTGGATAAAGGAGAGATGATTCTTCTGCTCTTCATTATGAAGGTCGGATCCGACACCACCGAGCAGGACAAAGGCCAGATGCTGCTTTTTGTGATGAACCGGGATCGCAATATCAAAGGCCGATAAAGCAGGATTCGTAGAAGAGGCAATAACCGTGATCTGTTTGAAATGCATCAGGTCATTCCCCGGATCGATCCTTTTCACCTGTCCCTTATCTCCATATTTCATGGCACATTTCCACTCCTCATCTTTATAGAACAAAGCCAGCCGAGGGACACCGAGCTGGTCCTTAAGGATATATTGATAAAGCGCGAAAAGGTTCTCCCTGGAGGCATTCTCGTTGATCGCCCGGGTGACCTCGAAAAGGGCATTAAGCTTAACGGTGGAGCGGTCCTTATTTTTATTGAAGGCGCGCATAAAGCAATACGGATGAACCCGGGAAAAGCCGCTACTAAAGGCAAAGAAAGCTAAAGATAATCGATCGTTTCGGAAATCCCCACAAATAAAGGCTCACCCTTCGAGGTGGCGGACCAGGTCGGGGAGTTTTCTAAGAGCCGCCATTTCCCGGAACCTCTTTCGGGCTTCGTCAGCAGGGGAGCCCAGATAGGTCGTATCCCCCTGTAGGGAATGCGGCACCCCGGATTGGCCCAGAACGACGGCCCGGGCACCGATGGTCAGTGCACTCGGGACCCCCACCTGACCCCACAATACCACCTCATCCTCTACGATCACGCAGCCCGACAGACCCACCTGTGCAGCGAAAAGGCAATCCCTGCCGATCACCGTGTCGTGACCGATCTGCACAAGGTTGTCGATTTTCGTTCCCGCCCCGATGATGGTGGCATCGGAAACGCCGCGATCGATCGTACACCCGGCACCGATCTCCACCTGGTCCTCGATGACCGTGGAACCACAAGAATGGAGCTTGATCCTTCCTTTATCCGTCTTCTTGTAATAAAACGCATCCGTCCCGACAGCTGTATTGGCCTGGATCTCGACCTCATCCCCGATGCTCGTGTGATTTCCGATAACCACCCCCGGATGGATGATACAGTCACGACCGATCTCCACATCGTCCCCGATCACCACATTCGGCTCGATCACGGTTCCCTTCCCGACCAATGCGTTCTCGGAGACGGCCGTGCTCAAGGGCAGGAACGGACGGAAGTACTTGGCCAGGGCGTTGTAATCCCCGAAAGGGTCTTCGGAAAGGATCAATGCCTTGCCCGCCGGCGCATCGATCTTCCGATCGATAAGTATGGTGGTGGCCAGGGAACGAAGGGCTCGGTCGTAGTACTTGGGATCGTCGACAAAGACCAATTCCCCTTGACGGACCCTATGGATCTCGTTCATCCCGGTGACCTCATGGTCTGGCGGACCAACGAAATCCCGGCCGAGGATCGATGCTATCTCTTGCAGTGCACGGGGAGGATCGAAATTCATTCTTTAACGCGTTCAACGTAGGCTCCGGTCCGGGTATCCACCTTGATCTTTTCACCGCTGTTGATAAAAAGGGGCACTTTGATCTCGGCACCGGTCTCCAGGGTGGCCGGTTTTAATGTGTTGGTGGCCGTATCCCCTTTTACACCGGGTTCGGTATAATCCACCCGAAGGTGAACAAAGGGCGGTAGTTCCCCATAAAGCAACTTTTCCTCCTCGGCCAGGAATATGAGGTCCAGGGTCTGTTCCTCCTTCAGGAACTCCACACCCTGAATGGAACCCCGTTGGACCGTGACTTGCTCAAAATCTTCAGTGTTCATAAAATGAAGCCCCATTTCGTCCTGATAGAGGAACTGATATTCCCGCCTCTCGACCCGGACAGGCTCCACCCGTTGACCAGCATTAAAAGTATGCTCAATGACCTTACCAGTGGTCAGGCTCTTGAGTTTGGTCCGTACAAATGCTGCTCCTTTACCGGGTTTGACATGCTGAAACTCCATTATTTGTTTGAGGTCGTTGTCGACCCGCAAACACATCCCGTTCCTGAAATCCGCCGTTGTTGCCATGACTCCATCGCTTTGTAAAGCGCAAAGGTAATGATCCTGGACGGCCCTTTCCCCGACCATCGAACCGGAACGACCAAAAGCTCCGATAAACCCTTCCGGATCTTTAAAAATGCTTATCCAACTAAGAAGCGGGGCCTTTCCCTGAGAGGTGCAAGCAATGTTCCTTTCTACAGAAAGC
>CAYVSK010000009.1:0-46130 GCA_964453635.1 uncultured Weeksellaceae bacterium
TGCCCCTCTTTTACGATGAGAATATCCGGTTGATCCAAAGGAATGTAAAGAATTTCCCCATGAACGCCATGGAATACAGGGACCTTACCAAAGTGTATTTTGAGGGCGCGGATAAAGGGAGTAACGAAACTTCGAGCTAGATCCGTGCTTCAGAACCTATTCGGCAGTATCCCGCAGTTCTCTTCCCGGGTGTTTTACGATCCAACTCGCCAATACTTGTTTGGCCACCGGTAACAAGGTCTCTACACGAGGGACTTCGAGTTCCGTCTCGAGACCAAAAGTTGCAGGATTCGGCATGGTCGGTCGGTCTCTGATCAGTTGTTCCTTTATGGCTTCAAAAGAGGGTAGTAGGGGACCAGTGGATGAGCGAATGAATCGGGTCCTCAACCGGAGATAGTGCTTCGAGTGATCAGGGTCTTGAATATTACCCATTTTGTAAAGATAGGTCCGTATTTCGTTGTCCTTGCTTAGAAGAAGATACCCTTCTTTTCGATGGATCGGTATAACACCAACGGGTCGGAGCTTAATGGCCTTGAGTACATGAGTCCGTATGGTGTCTCCGTGTTCGAGGGAATGCTCGAGCTCGGGAAGGGTCTCCTTGATGATCTTGTCGATCTCTGCCATGAGTTGATCGTCCTCCACGAGTCTCTTGTACTTCAGCCGGAGCTTCTTCAGGTCGACGCCTTCCAGTTCCTTGGGGAATGACTCCGAAATGGAGCTTTTGTGGTCTTTTAAGAGCCGAAGGTTGCGGTAGTGGTTTTTCAACTCTTCGTAATAGGGGTACAAACGATTCTCCCTGAAGCGTTCCTCTACCTTTTTAAGATAGGCGAGGAGGATGTAGCGCTTGTACTCCGCATCCACCAGATCGCTTGTGAGCCAATTGAAATTCGATCCGATCATACCGATCTTTCATTACGATAAATTGTCTTAAAGGTTACCCCCAATGGTCAGGGGTCGGAAAGAAGATTCGTACATTCGACCCTATTAATAAAATCGATCTCAATGAAACGGATCACGGTGTTCTTTTCTTATTCATTCACGGTTCTCTTGTTGATCATTGGGGGTTGTGTTCCCCAAAAAAAGTATCAGGAGCTGGAATCGAAATACGACACCTGTGAGGAAAAAAGGGCCGAGCTCAGGTCCAGGGCCCAGGAATTAGAGACGAAGGCCAAGGAGTTGGAATCACGGGTAAAGGAATTGAAGGAAAGGAACAAGGCATTGAAAGCGGATACGAGTGTTCTGGGTTCTTCCCTTCGGAAGATGAGGAAGCAGTACGATAAGATCAATGCGTTGAACGATGAACTCCTGGAGAAGAACAAAGCCTTAAGGGAAGGACAGGAGCGGGAGAACCAAAAATTAATGCGGCAATTGGAAGAGACCAAGACCTCCCTTCAGGAGAAGGAGGATGACCTTCGGGAGCTCGAAGCTCGATTGAATGAAAAAGAGGAGAACCTGAATCAACTCAGTCATGAACTGAAAAAACGGGAAAAGCGTGTCAAGGAGTTGGAAAATATCCTGGCTGAGAAGGATTCGGCCGTTCAACAGTTGAAGGAAAAAATGGCTGATGCCCTGTTGAGTTTCAAGGATAAAGGACTATCGGTCGAACAAAAGCAGGGTAAAGTTTATGTGAGCCTCGAGGCCAAGCTTCTTTTTCCCTCCGGCAGCACCCGCATAAATGAAGAGGGAAAGTCGGCCCTCGTCGACCTGGCGAAAGCGATCGAGGACAAGGATGATATCAGCATTATGGTAGAGGGACATACGGATGATCAACCCGTTAAATCCAATGCTTCTTTCAAAGACAATTGGGATCTTAGTGTATTGCGGGCCACTTCCGTGGTCCGTTGGATGTTGGAGAAAAGTGATATCGATCCCGAGCAGTTGACGGCGGCTGGCAGGAGTAAGTACGTGCCGGTCGATCCCGATAACAAGGCGAAAAATCGTCGGATCGAGGTTATTCTGACCCCAGACCTGGACAAGCTTTTCGAGATCATTAAATAGGGTCCGTCCGTAAAGGGTTTACGCAGGGGCGCAGAGGCCGCAAAAGCTTTCTTATTGGTCGCTTATGGATAGGAGTGTTATCGTTCGATAAAAGCACCGGACTTTACAGAGTGGCCTTCCATAAGCATAAAAAAGAACGATCCGAATGAAATGGATCCCGGTCCTCATCCGAATAATTCTTCGAAGACTTCCTCGACACGGCCTGTTTTAATAATACTCAGCTTCTTTCCTGTGCTTGAGGGATCGAAGCGTTCATTGGCCGAAATGATCATCCGTTCGTATCCCAACCTTGAGGCTTCGCTGATCCTTTGTTCGGCTCTGTTCACCGGCCTTATTTCCCCGGCCAGTCCGACCTCCCCGGCAAAGCAGGTGTTTTGGGGTATTGGCAGGTCCTGCTGAGATGAGAGTATAGCGCTGATCAACCCGAGGTCCACACCGGGATCATCGATCCGGATCCCTCCGGTAATGTTCAAAAAAACATCCTTTGTTCCCATTTTAAAACCACATCGCTTTTCGAGAACGGCCAATAACATACTTGCTCTTCGAAGTTGCAGACCGGTTGCCTCCCTCTGTGGAGTGCCGTAAGCCGCATTGCTTACCAATGCCTGGATCTCTACCATGAGTGGTCTGATCCCTTCTACCGTCGCTGAAATAGCGACCCCGCTAAGGGATTCATCATTGTGGGATATGAGGATCCGGGAAGGGTCGGCCACTTCGCTCAAGCCCTTTCCGGTCATCTCGTAGATCCCGAGCTCATTGGTGGAACCGAATCGGTTCTTGGTCGTCCTGAGAAGGCGGTGGAGGTGGTCCCGGTCACCTTCGAATTGCAGGACTGTATCCACCATATGCTCGAGGATCTTTGGACCGGCCAACCCTCCTTCTTTGGTGATATGCCCGATCAGGAAGATCGGTATACCGCTTCTTTTTGCGTAACGTATGAGCGCCGCCGCGCATTCCCGGATCTGTGGTAAACTCCCGGGTGCTGAGTCGATGGATGTGGTATAAAGGGTTTGAATGGAATCGACCACCAACAATTGTGGAGCGAGTTCCTCCATTTGCTGGATCAGGTTTTCAAGGGAAGTATCCGTGAGGAGGTGACAATTCTGGTCATTTGTGCCCCCGATCCGATCGGCGCGCATTCTTATTTGTTCCGCACTTTCCTCCCCGGATAGATAGACGCTTTTTCTCCCGATCGTTAACATGAGTTGGAGAAGGAGGGTGGATTTTCCGATCCCTGGTTCGCCCCCGAGTAGGATCACCGATCCCTTTACGAGCCCCCCACCCAGGACTCTGTTCAATTCGGCATCCTTGGTGTCCGTTCTTTCCTCCCCTTCCCGGCTTATCTCGTGGATGGGTCTTGCCTTTTCCCTGATACCCGTGCTTTCCGTTGTCGCTATGTCCTTTCCCCCGGGCCTTTTCTCTGCTTGAAAGGATTCCTGAAGGGTGTTCCATTCACTGCAATTGGGGCATTTTCCCATCCATTTCGGCGATCGTGCGCCACATGCTGAGCAAATGAATATGGTCTTGGACTTGGCTGCCATTGGTCGGGTCTTCTTTGGGGAGCGATCTTATTGTTCGAACAAAGGTCGGGAACATGAAGCTTGGGACCATCCGCAGGGAAGGGTTCTCTACCCGCCTTTTTCTCCACGGATCCGCTCGATCAACCCGGTCGTGGAATAACCCTGAAAAAAAGGCAGCGCATGCACTTCTCCGCCTTTCTGCTTAACAATATCGTGACCCACGATCCTGGTGGGGTCCCAGTCTCCCCCTTTGACAAGGACGTCGGGCTGAACCTTTCCAATGAGGTCCAGGGGTGTGGATTGGGGGAATATTGTGACAGCGTCCACCATGAGGAGTGCTGCAAGAAGAAAGGCACGATCCATCTCTTTCATGAGGGGTCGTTCGGGTCCCTTGTCCAGTTCTTCAACGGACCGGTCGGAATTCAACCCGACCAGCAGGCGATCACCGAATTCGGAGGCTTTTCTTAGGTATTCTACATGGCCTTTGTGAAGGAGGTCGAAACAGCCATTGGTGAACACGATCCGTGCGTTTTCGGAGCGCCACTCCCGTACTTTTTCGGTCACTTCCGACAGGGGGAGGATCTTATGGTCGAAAGCGATCTTCGACATTAGGATCGGGGTAGGGGGTAGGTACCGGCGTCCGGGCCTTTCTTCTTTTCTTTTTGATTCGTTTCGGCAATGGGTTTTCGGGGGGTGAAGTAAAAAAGCACGGCGGTAGCTACAGCCCCGGTTATAAGAATGGTCAGGACCTGTGCTCCGTGGAGCATGGTCGCAAAGGTCAGGCCGGCATCAGGCTCTATCCCGAGGACGACCAAAGCCTCTCGTACCATCCAGTGGTAAGCACCGATCCCTCCCTGGGTTGGAGCGACCATGCCAAGGGCTCCCGATAACATGATAAAGAGACCTTTATCAGGCCCGAAATCTGCCGTATAGTCTACACTAAAAAAGACCACATAGGTCATCAGATAATACAAACCCCATATAGAAAGGGTTTGAAAGACGAATGCACCCTTTTTCTCCATATTAAAGACCGTTATGAAACCTTCCCGCACCCCATGAAAAAGAGCCCTGATCTTGATAACGAGGGACAAATGGGCCAAACGTGCACGATAACGGTAAGCGACCATGGCCGTTCCGGCCAAGAACAAAAAAGCAACCCCCATGTACCAGATGAGGGTTTGGCTTTGGGCGGCTTTCTGACTAAAGGTGTCCAAAAAGAAGCCGCCGAAAATGTCCATGTTCACAAACACGGTCGTGCAGACCAGCAAAAACAGCATGACCATATCGATCGCACGTTCTACGAGAATGGTGCCGAACAATTTCTCTACAGGGATCCTTTCCACTCGGCTCAGTGCTGTGCAACGGGTCAATTCTCCGACCCTGGGAAGGGCAAGATTGGCCAGATAACCGATGATCACCGCATTGATGCTGTTGCCCATGCCCGCTCGGTATCCCAAAGAATCGATCAGGATGAGCCATCGGGCGCCTCTTACGAGGAAAGCGATGTAGCCCATCAACATGGACAGGAGGATCCACCAATAATTGGCGTTCCGTACGATGGTGACGATCTTTTGGATATCGGCTCCTCTGAAGGCCAGATACAAAAGGACCACTCCCGCGATGAAAAAGGCAATGTACTTGCCTGCTCTTAATAGGCGATCAGTCAAAAGGGGTTTTATTTCAGGCGATTGGTTGAAGTATCCGGGAAGACCAGATCCGCTTTGAAAGCGCGGGCCTCCTCCGGATCCATTGAAGCATAGGCGAGGATGATAACGATATCCCCGACGGTGATGCGCCTGGCGGCGGGACCATTCATACAGACCTCGCCCTTGCCACGTTCCCCTTCCATTACATAAGTCCACAACCGCTCCCCGTTATTGATGTCGAGGACTTGCACCTTTTCTCCCGGTATCAGCGATGCCGCTTCGATCAATTCCGGATCGAGGGTGATGCTCCCGATGTAATCAAGATCGGCTTCGGTGATCGTGACCCGGTGTATCTTAGATTTCAGGACTTCGACCGTCATAAGGCAAATTTAACGATCCAGTTCAAGATTGTCTATGAGGCGTACTTTCCCGACCCATGCGGCTACGAGGGCGATCGCTCCGCCTTTCTCATCCCAGCCGGAAAGGGGTCTTAAGCATTCTTTATCCCTTATCTCGAAGTATTCGGGTTCTATTCCCGGGGTACGTTCCATTTCTTTAAAAGCTCTGGCCTTTAAGGTCGGTGGGGCTTCGGGGTTTTTCTTCCGGGCATCTTTGTAGACTTTATCCAGCGTTTGGTAAAGGGTCTTTGCGAGTGAGCGTTGCTGGGGGTCGAGATGGCGATTCCTCGAGCTCACAGCAAGACCGTCCGATTCTCTGACCGTCGGACAGGGAACGATCGTAATGGGAAGCTCCAATTGTCGGACCATTTCTTTCACGATCAGAAGCTGCTGATAATCCTTTTTCCCAAAAAAAGCTTTGTCCGGTTCGACCGATCGGAAAAGACGTTCCACCACCATCATGACCCCGGTGAAATGGCCCGGGCGATGGACCCCTTCCATCGTTTCGTCCAGTCCACCGAGGTCCACCGCTGGCTTCTCCCGGTCTCTGTAGACTTCCTTTTCGGGTGGGGTGTAGACGATATCACACTCCTCCTGCTCCAACAATGCCAGATCTTTTTCCAGGCTGCGGGGATAATGGGTAAAATCCGTTGGATCGTTGAATTGTTCCGGGTTGACGAATATACTGGAGATCAGTGTGTCACTTCGGTCCCGGCCTTTCCGGACCAATTCCAGATGCCCTTCGTGTAAGGCACCCATTGTGGGCACGAATCCGACGGTCCGACCCTTCTTCTTTTCTTCCCGGGCCCTGTCGAGGATCTCTCTGTGTGTGCTTAGTCGTTCCAAGTGGGATGATCCTGTGAGGAATTGCCGGGTGTGATCTGCGCAGGTCTTAAATAGGCTCCAAAGAATAAACAGTCCGATCGGTGGATCGTTCGATCTCCTGAAGACAAGTTTGCCCGCATCATGTCCGATCGCTATTAAAAGGGCGAATCTGCCGATTTTCTCTTTGAAAATCCTGCTTGAAATTCTTACTTTTGTGGGAATTTCAAATGGACTAATATAAGGACTTATGGAAAAGCCGAGGATCCTATACGTTTCACAAGAGGTAGCTCCTTTTCTACCGGATAGTCCCATTTCCTCACTTTGCAGGGAATTGCCCGATGCCATGAACGAAAGGGGCAAGGAGATTCGTGTCTTTACACCCCGGTATGGAAAGATCAACGAACGGCGGCATCAATTGCACGAAGTGATTCGATTGTCGGGCATGAACCTGATCATCAATGATACCGATCATCCCCTTATCATTAAGGTCGCCTCGATCCCTTCAGCCAAAATGCAGGTCTATTTCATAGACAGTGAGGAATATTTTCACCGAAAGGCGGTCAACCGGGATAATGAAGGAAATTTTTTCAGTGACAACGATGAACGGGGGATCTTTTTCTGTAAAGGGGTCCTCGAGACCGTTAAAAAGCTGGGCTGGACACCGGATATTATCCATTGCAGTGGGTGGATAACAGCATTCCTACCCATGTACGTTAAGCGCTTGTATAACGACGATCCCCATTTTGCCAATTCCAGGATCGTCTTTTCCCAGTTCGGGGAAGGTTTCTCAGAGCGGATGGACGAAAATTTGATGCGGAAACTTCAGATGGAAGGCTTTGATAATGACGCCGTGGCCCATCTTGAAGACCCCACCTATACCAACCTTATTAAAACGGCGGTCGATCACTCCGATGGGGTTATCAAAGCCATGGACACCATTAATGAGGACCTGAAAACATATATCGACGATACGGGCAAACCGTTTCTCGATGCGCCTCAGGCTCAGGATCATCTTCAGGCTTACGATGAATTCTACCAACGTATTACCGACGATAAACAAGTGCTCGTCAATCATTGAATAGGACATTCATGAACGATCTAAAAAAAGAGGCTACCTTAAGGGGCTAGCCTCTTTTTTATTGGTCGCCTTACCTGTAGCCGTTACATTCGGGCTTTTGGATCTGGGATCTTGATATGAGAAGCTATAAGAACATAAAATTCAACTTACCGGGTTTTTGGCCGACCTTATCCTTTCTTGCCTTCTTTCTCCTTGCCGGAGTGGTTCAGGATTGCCAACGGCCCGATGAAAAACAACTCGGTTCCAAGGTTCTTCCGAATGAGGATGGCCTTGATGTGGAGGGGATCGACTCCACTACCATTGAGGTCGTTTCCCGGAAAGGCGATTCCATTAATACGGACCAGCCTTCCCTTAGCTTGGCCGGGAGCTATAACGATCCCTTGTACGGAAAGGTGAGGACGGCCTTTTATACGCAAGTCCTTCTTCAGGCCAGTAATATCGATCTGGGGGATCCGGCCAACCTTGAACTCGATTCGATCGTCTTGAGTCTAAAGTACAATGGCATTTACGGGGGAGAGGATCGACAAGCATTTCAGGTATTCGAAATGAAAGAGGGATTGAACCGGGATTCCAGTTATTTTTCGGATGACAGCGTTGCGCTCTTGAGCGACCCCCTGAACATGAACAATGGTCAACCGATCAAGCCCGATCTTTCAGAAGAGGTGGTTGTGGGGGATGGGGACACCCTGGCTCCGCAATTGCGGCTACGCTTAAAGGATAAATTGGGCAATAGGTTGCTGGATGAATCGGGGTCAGGGGTTTTTGAGAATAACGAGGCATTCCTCGATTTTTTTCCGGGGTTTTATGTGGGCGTGAAAGGAAAGGATCATGTAAAAGGAAGGGGCGGTGTGATCAGCTTCGATCTGTTGGATCCTGATTCCAGGTTAACGCTCTATTACCGGAATACTTCCAGTGGTGATACCACGACCCTTGAAATGAATATCGAAGCGGATGCCGCCCGTTTCACTTCCATTGTGACCGATCATAGTGAAGGTGCGGTCGGAGAGTCTTTTGGGGACCAGGCTGTCGGAAAGGAGAAGGCATTTTTGCAAGCAGGTGGTGGAACGGTCGTAAAGCTTAGGTTCCCGCATTTGATGAATTATGTGGACTCCGGCATGGTCGGGGTGAACAAAGCTGAGCTTGTGCTCCCCGTTAATAAGGAGGAAAGTGATTTTACCCTGCCTCCCGGAGCCATCCATATACCCGGAGATGAATATCAAGGGTCTTTGTTGCCGGGGAAGGAAAGGGCATTTTTCCCTGTTTCCCGGATCTTTGCTGTGAAAAGGACCCCGGATGGGAAGGTGAAATTCATCCCGGATCAGTTCGAAGGTGATGAACATGTGGGTGGGTTTTACGACGGGAGTGAAAAGGCTTATCGGATCAATATGACCCGGCAGGTCCAACAGGTGTTGAGCGGGGATATTCCCAACAAAACGATCGAGCTCAAACCCGGGGATGCCTCTATAAGTGTGAACCGGGTGGTACTTAATGGTCCCGCCCTTGACCAGAGGCCAATGCGTTTGGAATTGACTTTTACGGAATTGTGACCAAAGCTCTGTTATGTGTGGCATCGTTGCTTATATCGGAACGGACCAGGCCTACCCCCATCTTATAAGGGGCTTGAAAAGGCTGGAATACCGCGGATACGACAGTGCGGGCATCGCCCTTCTTAAGAACGGGGACGTCAATGTTTACAAGACCGCCGGAAAGGTGGCCGATCTCGAGGCTCATATCGGGGATGACAACAAGGAAGGCACCATTGGAATAGGTCACACCAGATGGGCTACACACGGGCCTCCAAGCACGATCAACGCCCACCCCCACCGATCCCGATCCGGGCAGTTAAGCCTTATTCACAATGGGATCATCGAGAATTATACTGCCCTCCGGGAAGAATTGACCAAACGGGGTTATGAATTCTATAGCAACACGGATACAGAGGTTTTGGTAAATCTCATAGAAGAGATCAAGATCAATGAAAAAGTGGGCCTCCCCGAAGCTGTAAGGATCGCCCTGAACGAGGTTGTGGGGGCTTATGCCATCGTGGTCCTGGACCAGAATGAACCAGACCGGCTGGTGGCCGCACGGAAAAGCAGCCCTTTGGTTATCGGGATCGGAAAATCCGGTGATTATTTCCTGGCCTCCGATGCCACCCCCATTGTTGAGCACACCAAGGACGTGGTCTATTTGAACGACAATGAGGTTGCTGTGGTGGAACGGGGAAAAGATCTGGTGATCAAGAACAACAAGGATCAGCGAAAAACCCCTTATATCCAGGAATTGGAATTTCAGCTTGAGGAATTGGAAAAAGGCGGATACGACCATTTCATGCTGAAGGAGATCAATGAACAACCCCGTTCCGTCAAGGATTGTATGCGGGGTCGGATCAATGCAGAACAAGGTTGGGTGTCCCTCGGCGGGATCAAGGATTATTTACAAAATTTCGTCGAAGCGGAAAGGATCATTCTGGTGGCTTGTGGAACATCCTGGCATGCTGCCCTGGTGGGGGAGTATCTTTTCGAGGACCTTTCCCGCACCCCCGTGGAGGTTGAGTATGCTTCGGAATTCCGTTACCGCAACCCCATTATCAATAAAGGGGATGTTGTGATCGCCATTTCCCAATCCGGTGAAACCGCGGACACGCTTGCAGCAGTGGAAATGGCCAAGGAGAAAGGGGCCATTGTCATCGGCATATGCAATGTGGTGGGGTCTTCCATTTCAAGGGCTACTCATGCAGGCAGTTATACGCATGCCGGTCCGGAGATCGGTGTGGCCTCAACAAAAGCCTTTTCGGCTCAGGTGACCATTCTTGCACTTATGGCCCTTTCGGTCGGACAGGAGCGGGGAAAGATAGAGGCATCCGAGTTCCACCAATTGCTTAAAGAATTGGAGGCCATTCCGGAGAAGATAGAGGAGACCCTTTCCTTTGATGAGCAGGTCAAACGTATCTCAGCCATTTATAAGGATTCCTCCAATGCACTTTACCTGGGGCGGGGCTACAATTTTCCGGTTGCCCTCGAAGGGGCATTGAAATTGAAAGAAATATCTTATATCCATGCCGAAGGCTATCCTGCTGCGGAGATGAAACACGGCCCCCTCGCCCTTATCGATGAAGAGATGCCTGTGGTATTCATCGCAACTCGAGGGTCCTCCTATGAAAAGATCCTGAGCAATATCGAAGAGGTGAAAGCGCGGAAAGGAAAGGTCATTGCCATTGTCACCAAAGGGGACCAGGAGGTCGGACGGATCGCCGATCATATCATCGAGGTTCCCCCGACCAAAGAAAGTCTCTGGCCTCTCCTCACCACCATACCTTTACAGCTCTTGTCTTACCATGTGGCCGTTATGCGGGGTTGTAACGTCGACCAACCACGGAATTTGGCCAAGTCCGTCACCGTTGAGTGAGCATTCAGGGAGTTCCTTCGGGATCCTTTTCCGGCCCCTTCCCTTCCATCCACATAAGAACATCCGGTACCTTCCGGTACTCTGAGATGTCCTTTGTAAAAAGGAGGTGAAATATGTCGATCAAGGGCAGGATCCCCATGCCCCCCCCAATGGTGAGGGCGTAGATCACAGGTACTTTGGTGGAAGTACCCAGGTATAAACGATGGACACCGAAAGGCCCGAGGAATAATGCCAGGGTGATCGCGACCAATTTGTTTGGTCTCCCGTTCGCTGCCGTATCCACTGAATCCAGCTCCGTTTTTAGGGGATGGTCCTTCATCCTGAAGGGAGGTTCGGTAGAAGGTCGGGAGAGCATTTCCGGGGCACTTCTCTTATCGGCCAAAAAGGAAAGAGTGGTCTCTCGGGCCTTAACTATGGGTATCTTCTCGATCTCCTGAGCTTGGGTGATAGAAGGCCGGAGGATCAATAGAACAAAAAGACCAAAGAAGGATAAGATCCCGGGAATGAATGGTCTATATACCATCTGTGATATGAGCGAAAAAAAGGACCCTGGACCTTGCGATAGGACCAGGGTCCTTTGGAAACTATTGATCTGCCAATGGTTCAGGCATTGGCATATTTTTGAGAGACTTCCTTGTAGCGCCTTGCTACTTCCTCCCAATTGACGATGTTCCAGAACGCTTCAATGTAATCCGGGCGTTTGTTCTGGTATTTTAGATAATAGGCATGTTCCCAGACATCAAGGCCCAGAATGGGGGTTCCTTTGAAATCGGAAAGGTCCATGAGCGGATTGTCCTGGTTCGGCGTGGAACCGATCTTCAGCTTGCCACTCTCGTCCAGGACCAGCCAAGCCCATCCCGAACCGAACCGGTTCTTGGCCGCGGTGGCGAACTGTTCCTTGAACTCATCGAAGGAGCCGAATGTCTCTTTAATGGCGTCCCCAAGTTCTCCTTCGGGTGTTCCACCACCGTTGGGGGCCATGACCTCCCAGAAGAGGTTGTGGTTGTAGTGGCCACCCCCATTGTTCCGAACAGCCGTTGAATGCTGGGAAACGTTGGCGAGGATATCCTCGATCGACTTGTTCTCGAGTTCCGTTCCCTCAATGGCCGCGTTCAGCTTTTTGGTGTATGTGGTGTGATGCCGGTCATGGTGTATTTCCATGGTCAGCGCATCGATATAGGGTTCGAGTGCGTCGTATGCATACGGTAGATCCGGTGTTTCGAAAGCCATAAATGCTCTATTTTTTTGTTCGACTTGTTATCGATCTTTCAGGCTGCACCGAAAATACAAATAAAAGAAGAAAATCGATACAGCGGCTTTTACCCATATAGTGTGGGCTAATTATATTTGCTATTTACAACCAAAAAAACAACGCTATGATGAAGAAATTATTGATCCCAGCTTTCGCCCTTTTCCTTTTCGCCGGATGTGGCTCCGGGGATAGTGAAAAAGGAGAAAAGAAAGCGGATGATGAGATCAAGGATCTCATGGAGGATGCTGAAAAATCCGCTGACGAGGCTACAAAGGACCTGAACAAGGAAGAGAAAAGCGGGGATGGGACGAAGAGTGCTGAGGAAAAAGAAAAAGCGGAAGAAAAGTCCTCTGAAAAGGTGAAAAAGCGCGAGAAAGAAAAGGCCTCCGTTGATAAGAACATGCTGAAAAAAGGGGAGAACAAAAAGTCGAACGAAGGAGATAAGGAACTATCCGAAAAGGATAAAAAACGCCAGAAAAAAGGGGGCAAGGTGGATAAGAATCTCCTGAAAAAAGGAGAGGAAAAGGATAATGACGGGGGCGACCAGAAATGATCCCATCCCCGTTTCATCTTATCTGAACCACCTTTAGAATCCCAAGGGGCACGTAAAATCTATTACGTGCCCCTTCTTTTAACATTCAGCACCTTTTTGGCTTCCCCGAAAACAGGGTCACGCTCCAGGGCGATGGGGTAGTACCCTTCCTCATCCCAAATGTTCCTGGAAATAAGGGCTTTAATTCTGTTTTTCAGGAATGGGCTGGCTTTTTGGAGTTTATCCTGTTCAAGATCGACCCCTTTCTCCACAGCGAAATCCCCGAGTTTGGACAGCAAGTCCGCATTTACTTCATAAGAATCAATGAAGCCCTCCAATCCGATGTTTTTGAATTGCTCCCGGTTTTTATCCGCGTGGGCAAAGGCGAATTCGTTCAAAATGCCCCGCTTACTGAGCCGCCCAAAGAGTTCCGTTGTTCTTGTCGTGTCTATGGGTACAAAAATGTCCGGCATGATACCACCGCCACCGTATACCACGTCCCCTTCGTCGGTGGAATATTTCAGGGAATCCGGGAATTCTATGCTATCGGGGTCCAGGAGTTCTCCTTCCCGGTAGCGGTCGGCGATGTCTTCATGGTAATCCACATCCTCCCCATAAGGTTTTTGAATGCAACGACCCGTCGGGGTATGATAGCGGGCGACGGTCAGTCTTAGCGCTCCCCCGTTCGGCAACTCGATCTGTTCCTGCACGAGGCCTTTACCAAAGGACCTTCGACCCACGATCGTACCCCGGTCATTATCCTGGATTGCCCCGGCCACGATCTCGCTCGCCGAAGCCGAGCCCCCGTCGATAAGCACGGCCAGTTCGACCTCCTCCAGGGATCCGTTCGGGGTGGCCCGGTGGACCTTTTTGGGGTGGGCTTTCCCCTCCGTATAGAGGATCATCTCTCCTTCTTTCAGAACTTCATCAGCGATGGCAATGGCAGCGCTCAAATAACCCCCGCCATTGCCACGGAGGTCCAGGATCAGCTTTTCCATTCCCTTTGCCTTAAGCGTTGTGGCCTTTTCCTTGAATTCCTCGTGGGTGGTCTGCGCAAAACGGCTGATCTTGATATATCCCATTTTGTTGGTGGTCATCATCCCTACATCCACACTATTCAGAGGGATTTCTCCCCGTGTTATGGTGTAATCGAGCAAGCTGTCCTTCCCTTCCCGGTATATTGACACATCCACCTTGGTCCCCTTTTTACCACGGAGGAGTTCGATAACCCGTCGGTTGGTGATCCCGGTTCCAGCAATATCTTTTCCGTTGACCTTAACGATACGGTCCCCGGGCTTGATCCCCAGGGATTCCGATGGACCTCCTGGTACCGGCGTAACGACCGTTACCGTATCCTGTTTGATGAGGAATTGGATCCCGATGCCGTCGAAATTCCCCTCAAGGGATTCCGTTCGTGTTTTTAACTGTTCTTTGGGGATATAGGAGGAATGGGGGTCGAGGTCATTGAGCACTTTGTTGATGGCTTTTCGGCTCAGCTCTTTTTTGTTGATCGTATCGACGTACTTTCGCTCGATGAAGTCGAGGATATGGTCCAATTTACCGGGTTCCGGGGAGGAACTTGTAAAGTTCAATGTGGTCTTCCGGGTCGGTCCTTTGCTCCAGAATTGGCCCAAATAAACGCCCCCCGTGATAGAAAGGGCGATAATGAAAGGAAGAAAGATGCTCGAACGCTTTTGGGCCTTGTTTTTCATGGAGCGATTGTGCCGAAGGTGGGAGTCGAACCCACACTCCCGGAGGAACACGTCCCTGAAACGTGCGCGTCTACCAATTCCGCCACTTCGGCCCGATAAGATGGACCTGCGAATTTATTCAATTAAAACGGATCGGAGAAGCATCTTGGTCATCAGGCTCCGATTCACTAACTTTGCCAGCCCTTTGAACGGCGATCCATGAACAACGAGGTACAAGAATTAACGGAATTCAAGGTCTTTTCGGGAAGTGCATCCCGGGAAGTCGCCGAACATATTGCGCGGAGCCTGGGTACCGAACCGGGACATCTTGAGTTGAACAAATTCAGCGATGGAGAGTTTCAGCCCTCCTTTGAGGAGACGGTCCGGGGAAAGAACGTTTTTCTCGTCCAATCCACTTATCCCCCCACGGATAATCTTTTTGAATTGCTTCTTATGGTGGATGCTGCAAAAAGGGCTTCCGCCGAACGGATCGCTGCGGTCATTCCTTACTTTGGATTTGCCCGGCAGGACCGAAAGGATAAGCCAAGGGTCTCTATAGGGGCTCGAATGGTGGCCAATCTTTTAACGGCAGCAGGGGTTGACCGGGTGATGACCATGGACCTTCATGCTGATCAGATACAGGGCTTTTTTGAAGTGCCGGTCGATCACCTGTTTGCCTCCACAATATTCATTCCCTACATTCAAAAGCTCGGCTCCGACAATTTGGTCATTGCGGCTCCGGATACCGGTGGCACGAAAAGGGCGAACGCTTATTCAAAACACCTCAACGTGGAGTTGGCCATATGTTACAAACACCGGAAACAGGCCAATGTTGTTGAAGAAATGACGGTGATCGGGGATGTGGCGGATAAGGATGTGATCATCGTGGACGATATCATTGATACTGCCGGAACCTTGACCAAAGCGGCGGATATGATGATGGACAAAGGCGCCAACAGTGTACGGGCATTTTGTTCCCATCCCGTTCTTTCCGGGGATGCGATCGAAAAGATCGACCGGTCCAGGCTTTCCGAACTGATCGTGACCGATACCATTCCCCTTTCAAAGGGTTCATCGAAGGTCAAGGTCCTTAGTATTGCCGAGTTGTTCGGCGATGTCATCAAACATGTTATGAATCACCAGTCCATTAGTTCCCATTTCGTTCTGACGTAAAGGGGGCAATGGACGAGCTTTATCAAATCTTGTACCCATGAAAAAGGTTGATCTGCAGGGATATCGAAGGAAGAACATCGGGAAGAACGATGCCAAATACCTCCGTGAAAAGGGGTATGTGCCAGCTGTTCTCTATGGAGGTGAAAAGCGGGAGCACTTCAGCGTTCCCTTTGTTCCCTTGAAAAAGGTCGTATTCTCCCCCGACACGTATCAGATCAGACTCAATATCGAGGATGAGGAGCACCTTAGCATCCTTCAGGAGATCCAATATGATCCGATCACCGATGATCCGATCCATGTGGATATGTACGAACTGAAGGAGGATAAACCCGTCAGCATCCGGTTGCCGGTAAGGATCTCCGGGGTCCCGATCGGCGTGAAAGAGGGTGGGCGATTCGCCAATCCGCTCAAACGGGTATATGCCAAGGCCCTTCCGAAGGACTTTCCGGAAGCCATTGAGCTGGATGTTAGTGAACTGGGACTTGGCGAATTCATTCGTATAAAGGACCTTCCCTATCCCGGCCTTGAGTTCATTCGGGACCCTGAAGCCGTGGTCGTTGCTGTAAGGACCATCTCGGAAAGCGAAGAATCCGATATGGAAGCCGCTCCTGAAGAAGAGGAGGAAGGTGAGGAATCCAGTGGCGAGGAAGGCGCTGAGGAAGAAAAAGAAGAAGAGGCGGAAGAAGAAGGATCCAGTTCCTGAAGGCCTGTTCCTCTAACGTCTTTTACCCTTGAAGTATCTCGTTGCGGGATTGGGGAATCCGGGGAAAAAGTACCGGGGTACCCGCCACAATGTTGGATTCGATATCGTGGAAAGCCTTGCGGAGCGTTTTGGAGCCTCCTTTGAGACGGCACGCCATGCCGATATTGCATCCTTCAAACACAAGGGCCGTCAATTCCTCCTGATCAAGCCGAGCACCTTTATGAACCTGAGCGGGAAGGCTGTTCAGTATTGGTCCCAGAAGGAGCGAATCCCTTTGGAGCGCTCTCTTGTACTGATCGACGATGTCTCTTTGCCTTTCGGGAAGATCCGCATGCGTTTGCGAGGCGGGGCGGCTGGGCACAATGGGCTCGGGCACGTTATCGAAGTCCTTGGATCCAAGGATATCCCCCGTTTGCGTTTCGGTATCGGAAAGGATTTTTACAAGGGTGAACAGGTGAAATACGTACTTTCCCCCTGGAGTACGGATCAATCCAAGGAACTCCCGTCCCGTATGGAAATTGCCGGGGAAGCTGTCCTGGCTTTTGGTACAATGGGGCCGAAGCAGGCCATGTCCGTTTATAACAATCGCTAAGAGCCTGCTCGAAAGGGTTTAGAAAAGCTCCGTAAAGACCCCGAAGATGTTGGGGAATTGGTAATCAAAGGGGTCAGAAAGAGCAGGTTCGAGGCTGTCCTCCCGGACCTTTACCGCTTTTTCCCCAATAGTATCCCGGCTGAAGGCATGGGTCGTTTTCCCTTCCGGAAATTCCTCTTTCGGGATCGTGACGCTTTCGCTCAAATGATCTGAACTCAACTGCTCACCATGCGGACACAAGCCTTCACAGCCCACCATTACAGCCAAAAGGGCGATGGTCATTCCCGCAAGGAGAAAAGTCTTTATGTTTACAATGAACTTCATTGACCCTCAAATATAACAAATACCCGAAAACTTTTCCCTAAATTCATTTTCTCTTTTTTTCCCGTACCTCATTCGGACTTTGATTTCGGTGGAAGATATTTTATCCCGGGCCAAAGTTCGGATGCCATTTTGAATTTTCTATATTCGCGTCCCCTTTATCCGGGATATACTATTAAAAGCACAAGACTATGGATGCGATCGTTGAGATCGGCGGACATCAGTTCAGGGTGGAAAAGGATCACACCCTATACGTAAACCGCCTCGAGGCAAAAGAAGGAGAACAGGTCGAATTGGACAGGGTCCTCTTGACCGAGGATAACGGTCAGGTCACGGTGGGTACACCGACCATTGATGAGGTCCGGGTGAAAGCCCGGGTACTTGGCCACACCAAGGGAGACAAGGTCAATATCTTTAAAAAGAAAAGAAGAAAAGGCTATCGTCGGATGAAAGGTCATCGGCAGGCCTTGACCAGGCTTCAAATAGAGGAGATCGGTGCTGGTAAAAAGAAGAGCGGGAGAACGAAAACACAGGGAGCTTCCTCTTCTTCCTCAAAAAAGGAGACATCGGGTGAAGGAGCTGAGGGTAAGGACGAAAAGGGGGCCTGAATTCAGGGAGTGCCCGTACGTGAAACCTGAGTCAAGCTAACTACGAAAGAAAAAACCTTCTACCATGGCGCACAAAAAAGGGATGGGGAGTTCCAAGAACGGCCGGGACTCCGAAAGCAAACGATTGGGAATAAAGATCTTCGGCGGTCAAAAGGCCAAAGCCGGTAGCATTATTGTAAGACAACGTGGAACACAGCATCATCCCGGGGAAAATGTCGCCCTCGGTAAGGATCATACCCTCTTTGCCAAATCCGATGGCATCGTTGAGTTCAAGAAACGGAAGGGAAGAAGGTCCCTTGTATCGGTCCTTCCGGATTCCGATTCCTAAAGTTTTGGAAGTTCATGGCTGCGGGGCAGATGCCCCCTGTAAATATGCTCCTGTTCCGCTCCGGAACGGGAGTTTTTGTTTCTAAGAACGCTTCCCCATGCTTCAAGTAGATTTTCTGCGAAAAAATCGACAAATGGTCATTGATGGGATCGCAAAACGGGGTCTCGAAGTGGAAGAACTCGTGGACGATGCCATATCTTTGGATGACCAGCGTAAATCCATCCAGGGGGAATTGGATGAGCACAAAGCGGCCTTGAACAAAGCCTCAAAAAGGATCGGTGAGCTCTTCCAGAAAGGAGAAAAAGAAGCGGCAGAAGGGGCCAAAAAGGATAGTTCCCGGCTAAAGGAAGAGGTGTCTCAACTTCAGAAGCGTTTACAGGAGGCTGAAGAAAGGTTGCAAAAAACCCTTTACGACCTCCCGAACGTTCCCCACGAAAGCGTTCCGGCAGGAGAGGATGAAGCGGATAACGAGATCGTTAGGCAAGAAGGTGAATATCCGGACCCCTTGGAAAATGCCCTACCACACTGGGAGCTTGGCAATTCATTGGATATCCTCGATCTGGAGGGCGGTGTTCAGGTTACCGGTGCTGGTTTTCCGGTCTATCGTGGAAAAGGAGCAAAACTCCAACGGGCCATGACCGCCTTTTTTCTGGATCAGGCCCTTGAACGTGATTATTTCGAGGTCCAGCCTCCATTGCTTGTGAATGAGGCCTCAGGAACCGGAACGGGGCAGCTTCCCGATAAGGAAGGGCAAATGTACAAGGTGAGTGGTGCGGACCTCTACCTGATCCCTACGGCCGAAGTCCCACTCACCAACCTTTACAGGGACACGCTTCTTGAAGCAGGTGATCTCCCGATCCGGCTCGTGGGCTACACTCCTTGTTTCCGGCGGGAAGCCGGGTCCCACGGAAAGGATGTACGGGGTTTGAACCGCCTCCACCAATTCGACAAAGTGGAGATCGTACAGATCCGAAAACCCGAGGAATCTTATCAGGCCCTTGAAGAGATGGTTGAGCACGTTTGTGATCTGCTCCGAAAACTGGAGCTACCCTTTCGAGTGGTCCGTTTGTGTGGGGGAGATCTTGGCTTTGCCTCGGCGCTCACCTACGACCTTGAGGTATATTCCAAGGCGCAGGACAAATGGCTTGAGGTGAGTTCCGTATCGAACTTCGAGGCCTATCAGACCAACCGCATGAGGACCCGATACCGGGATAAAGGGAACAAAAAACATCTCTTGCATACCCTGAACGGAAGTGCGCTTGCATTGGCGCGACTCCTTGCTGCATTGATCGAGCATTACCAGGATGAGGAGGGGCTCCGGGTCCCGGATGTCCTGATCCCCTATACGGGATTCGACAAGATCCGGAAGGCATGAAAATGTCCATCCCCCATAATATAACAAATAGCGTTCTCTTTGTCGTGTTTCTGCCCTTGTTCCTTCTCGATTGTTCCCCGGGGCCGGAAAGTTCTGCCCAAAAAAAGCTGGAGACCCTGGATAGCCTTCAGAAGGAACTACGGACCATGCGCTCTGAGATGGAACAGGTCGACATGGAGAAAGGAAGACGTATTCGGGATTCGGTAAGAAATAAAATGGAGCAGATCAGGGACAACTTTCCGGATACCATCAATAAGGACCTTTGGCCCTTGCTTTCTTCCTATAAAGGGGTTGCTGAACGCATTGAGGATGTTGAAAAGCGCTATTACTCCCTGAAGAAAGAAATGAAGTATACCAGAGGTCAATTGACAGACCTTGAAAAGGATATAAAAGCCGGGGCTTTGGGTAAGGATAAAACCGAAAAATATTTCAGTGAGGAAAAGCGTTCCTACAAGTTGTTGCGGGAGGCTTATGTTTCTTTCAGGAAAAAGGCGGAACGATCCTTCTTCGTTCACGATAGCCTTCGAAATAAAGTGGATAGTGTTCTCTTGGAACTGAAAGGGGACCGGACCGATCCGTGAACGGATCTGAAATGTGCTTGTTTTGTATAATATGGGAAGTGCTCCCCTTAAAACCATGGTCGATAAAGAGCTTCTTAAGCCCGGGTTCATTGCTTTTCCCATATCGGGAGGATCGGGTTCGGAACGGAATCGCCGGGGCCAAGAATACGATCATTCGAGCGGTGCCTCTGTGGTAGCGGTCCTGGCGGTCCTATTCCTCCTTTTTCCTGTCTTCTTTTCGGGCGCTCAGAGCACCACCACGGATAAGCAATTGGCTGCGCAATATTTCCAAAAGGGTGATTTCGAAAAAGCGGCCATGTATTATAAGAAGCTCTACGAGGAGAAGGGTTCCGATCTGTTCTACGAATATTACCGGAAAAGCCTTGTCAAACTTGGTTCCTATGAAAAGGCCCGGAGCCTCGTGAAGGATCGCATGGAGAAAGAAAGGGAGACCCCGGAACACCACATCGATCTGGGGCATGTTCTCAAGGAAGCCGGGAAGGATAAAAAAGCCAAAAAGGAATATCAGCGTGCAGTTGAAATGGTGGGAAAAGGTGGTCAGAAACCCAAACCCATTGCTGAGAAATTTCTCGAACGGGACCTTCCGCGCTATGCTTTAAAGGTTTACAAAAAAGCCAAGGAGCGATCCGACCGTAGACGTTACCAATACAATTTTGAAATGGCCAAGGTCTTTGGCATCATTGGGGAGCATCGAAAAATGATCGAAGAATACCTCGACCTACTGCTCGTGAACCGGGCTTACTTGCAAAGTGTGCAGAACCACCTTCACAAAGCCCTTGACTTCGATAAAAAGAGTGACAAGACCAAGCTCATGAAAAAGGTCCTTTTGCAACGGGTACAGGAACATCCGGATAAGGAAGTCTTTTCGGAAATGCTCATATGGCTTTATATGCAGCACGGAAATTACCGGTCGGCCTTTGTTCAGGCCCGCGCCCTCGACAAACGGAAGAGCGAAGGGGGCAAACGGGTTTTCCGTCTGGCCCGTACCTGTAAGGAACAAAGGGCTTGGGACGTGGCTATTGATTGTTATGAATATCTCATCGATAAAGGACGGGAGAATCCCTATTACATGCAGAGTCGTACGGGAATCCTCGAGGTCATGAACGAAAGGATCACCAGTGGCCCGGAGCCTACTCCCCGGGAATTGGACCGTTTGGAACGAAATTACCAAGAGGCACTCGAAGAGTTGGGGAAGAAGTCCTCAACCACCGGGATCATGAAAGACCTGGCGCATCTGAAGGCTTTTTATTTGCACGAGCCCGACGAAGCAGCGAAGATCCTGAGGGATGCGATCGGAATGCCCGGCCTGGACAAAGAAAAGGAGGCGCGTTTAAAACTGGAATTGGCGGATGTTTTGAAATTAAAGGGGGAAGTGTGGGATGCTTCCCTGTATTATTCCCAGGTCGAGAAAAGTTTCAAGAACGACAAGTTGGGACATAAGGCCAAATTGGAAAACGCCAGGCTTTCTTTCTACAATGGCGATTTTGAGTGGGCTCAGGCTCAGCTCGATGTGCTGAAGGCTTCCACTTCCAAGGTCATTGCCAATGATGCCATGGAACTTTCTCTCCTGATATCGGACAATTACAACCTCGATACGACGACGAAACCAATGGAACTGTATGCGGAGGGGGATCTATTGATCTATCAGCGGAAATACGAAAAAGGACTGGAAAAGCTGGATTCCATTCGCACCCTGGTGGATGCAGAGCATTCGCTCCTGGATGAGATCCTCTACCAGAAATACAAGGTAAGCAGAGCTCGTGAGAACTACAAAGAGGCTGCTTCGTACCTCCGTTCCATCATAGAGGAACATGGTGATGACATCCTGGCGGATAATGCGATCTTCGAATTGGCACAAATGGAAGAGCGGGTCCTCAATAACAAAGAGAAGGCCAAGGACCTCTACCAAAAGATCCTCGTCGACCATCCCGGAAGCATCTATACGGTCAAAGCCAGGAAGAACTTCAGGAGGCTTCGGGGAGATAAGGTGAATTGACCCATCATGACCCAATTCCTGAAGGTTCTTCGGCTGATCAAACCCTATTGGGGGAAGACCACGATCCATTTCCTGTTGAATCTCCTTTACATTGGGTTCTCCCTTTTTTCCCTTACCATGGTCATCCCCGTCATGCAGTTGTTGTTCGGGGAAAAGTCCGACTCCTACGAGGAGATGGCCGAAAAAGCCCCCGCTTCGTTCGAATTCTCAGCGAGCGCCCTTGAAGAATATCTTCAGCACTTTTTGGCCCGGATCATCGTAAACAGCGATAATGGTCGTTTCGATGCATTGTACTACGTATGTCTGGCTATCGTAGTTCTATTCTTTTTAAAGGGGTTGACCCTCTACTTGAGCAAATACGTTTTAGCGGCCATTCGTAGCAATGTGGTCCGTGACCTGCGGGCAAAAGCTTATACCAAGGCCCTTTGGCTGCCCATGGAGTTTCATTCCGAAAAGCGTAAAGGGGATATTATGTCCCGGTTATCGAATGATATTCAGGAGGTTGAACAGACCTTTATGAACAACCTCATGTCCCTTTTCAGGGACCCCATTCATGTGCTGATCTTTTTTGTCAGCCTCATTTTCATAAGTCCGCAATTGACCCTTTTGGCCGTGATCCTATTACCGGTCGCGGCATACCTGATCGGTTATATAGGAAGGAGTTTGAAGCGAACCTCCCGTAAGACACAGGTAAGGATGGGCCGGATCATGTCCCTGATCGAAGAGACCCTTGGGGGCATGCGGATCATCAAAGCCTTTAACGGGGAGCACAAATTCAGGGAAAAATTCGACCACACGAACGAAGAATACGCGCAGCTCATGACCAAGAAGTTCCGCCGAAAAGGGGCGGCCAATCCATTGAGTGAGTTCCTCGGGGCGGTCGTGTTGACGGTCATCCTTTGGTTTGGCGGGAGCTTGGTCTTATCCGAGGAATTGTCTGCATCGGTATTCCTTGGCTACGTGGTGATCTTCTCCCAAATGATAGCCCCCGCCAAATCCTTTACCAATACCTTTTATAGCATTCAGCGGGGAATGGCTTCTTTTAACAGGGTCGACCACTTGATCGGGGAATCCTCCAGAGTTTACGAGAAAAAGAACGCGATCTCTGTGAAAGGCCTTCAGCATGGTATAGAATACAAGAATGTGCGGTTCCATTACAACCAGGAACCGGTCCTTTCGGACATCAATTTCAGAGTGGGAAAGGGCCGGTCGGTTGCGCTTGTGGGGCATTCGGGAGCCGGAAAATCGACCCTGGTGGACCTTCTCCCGCGTTTTTATGATCCCGTGGAAGGAGAGATCCTTCTGGATGGCACGAATATTCAGGATTTTAAGGTGCGGGACCTCCGCGACCTCTTAGGGGTGGTGACCCAAGAGTCGATCCTTTTCAACGATTCGATCCTCAACAACATTGCTTTCGGGAAACCGAATGCTGATCGGCAAGAAATAAAGGAAGCTGCCGAGGTGGCGAATGCCCACGATTTCATTACAAAATTCGAGGAAGGTTACGACACCAACATCGGAGACGGAGGGAACAAATTATCCGGTGGTCAAAAACAACGGATAAGCATTGCAAGGGCCGTTCTGAAAAATCCTCCCGTTCTTATCCTCGACGAAGCGACCTCGGCGCTGGATACCGAATCCGAAAGGCTCGTCCAGGAAGCCCTTTTTAACCTCATGGAAAATCGTACTTCCATTGTGATCGCTCACCGCCTTTCCACGATCCAATATGCAGATGAGATCCTTGTTATGGAAGGTGGCCGGATCGTGGAACGCGGGGATCACGATGAGCTTCTCCAGAAAGGGGGACAATACGAACGATTGTCCAGGATGCAATCCGTTATTACCTGAATGTGAGCATGACCATCTCAGGGTTCACAATGGTGCGCAATGCCACCAAGCTTTATTACCCCATTCGGGAGAGCATTGCTTCGCTGCTCCCCCTCGTGGATGAATTCGTGGTCGCCCTCGGGGACTGTGATGCGGATGACCGGACGCGGGAAGAGATCCTTCGGCTCGATTCGGATAAGGTCCGGATCATCGATACGGTCTGGGATCTGGAGGCCTATCCGCACGGGATGGAAAATGCCCATCAGACGGATATCGCTAAGGCGGCCTGTAAAGGGGATTGGCTTTTTTACCTTCAGGCCGATGAGGTGGTCCATGAAGAGGCACTCCCTCTGATCCGGGAAAAATGTGCGAAGTATTTGGATGATGATCGTGTGGAGGGTTTTTTGTTCAAATTTCTCCACTTCTGGGGGCGATTCGATCGTTATCTGAACGCCCATGGTTGGTATCTCCGCGAGATCAGGATCGTTCGCAATGACCCTGATATCCATTCGTGGAAATCCGCCCAATCCTTTCGGAGGATCCCAGATTTCGATGGCCGGAATTATCGTCAGGAAAAAGGAACCTACAAGCTGAACGTGGTTCCTCTTGATGCCACGATCCATCACTATGGCTGGGTCCGTCCACCCCGTATCATGAGCCGGAAGAAAAAAGTCCTTGGAACCATTCACAAGGGGGGGGAGGGCACAGAAGGCCCGCCAGCTGAGGAAGCTCCTTTTGATTACGGGAACCTGGATCGTTTGCCCCGATTCGAAGGGACTCATCCCACCGTTATGAAAGAATGGATCGCCCGGGCAGATTGGTCGAATTCGGTGGGTCATCAGACTGCCCGGTCGAGGCGGAAATACAAACATGAACGCTTCAGGAACAGGTTCTTGACCTTTTTAGAGCAAAGGATCTTAGGGGGTTCGCCCCTTTTTACCCGTTCGAACTGGCATCTTATCAAGGACGAGTGAAGCGAAACAGGGAGAAAAAACGGACCGTTTCTCTTGCCCAGGCCAACGGCCTGCCCACTGTTCTGCATGTGTCAACTTTTCCCGATTGGCGGGGAGGAGAGCAACAATTGGCCGCCCTTTGGAAAGGGCTCGATGAACGTGGATGCAGACAGGTCATTGCTTGTGCCCGTGGAACTGCGATGGAAGCATATTGCAGGGAACACGGGATCACCCATGTAGCGCTGAAGAAAAGAGCAGGCTTCGATCCGGTCATGGCCAAAGGGCTTCAACGGATCGTTCGTGACCTGGAAGTGGATATCGTCCATACACATGATGCCCATGCCCATACAATAGCCCTTATAGCCAATATCTTGTGGAGGGTTTCCCGTCCCATCGTGATCAGCCGGCGGGTCGACTTCCCGATCGGTGGATTCTGGCTTTCCCGTTTCAAATACAACGCTAAACGGGTTGGCCGTATCGTTTGTGTCTCGGATGCGATCCGCGATATCGTGCGGGCCAGTGTGAAAAGCCCTGAAAAGGTCGTGACCGTGCGTTCCGGTTTCGATCCCTCGCGTTTCAGGGACCGAAAAAAAAAGGGGAAAGGCTTGAGAGCCTGCTTGGATATCGATGATTCCATGCACCTGATCGGCAACGTTGCTGCCCTCGCTCCGCACAAGGATCATTTCACGTTCATCGAAACCGCTGCACAACTGGGGGAACGACGAAGTGACCTTTTTTTTGTGATCATTGGGGAAGGGCCGGAGCGGGCAGCGATCGAAGCTTATATCCGGGAAAAGGGGATGTCCGATCGGATCGTCTTAACAGGCTTTCGGGATGATATACCCGATATCTTGCCGGAGTTGGATCTTTTTTTGATGTCTTCGCGCACCGAAGGACTCGGAACTTCCATTCTGGATGCTTTTTGGTGCGGGGTTCCGGTCGTCTCCACCGAAGCTGGGGGAATCCCCGAAATGGTGGAACATGAGGTCACGGGCTTGCTGGCCCACCCTGGGGACCCGGAAATGTTGGCCGATCAGGTCATACGACTTTTGAATGACCGGGAGCTTTATGAACGCTTGCTTCGTAATGCGGAAAAGCGGGTCGCGGATCACGATATCTCAAATACGGTGCAACGGACGCTCGATATCTATCGGACGGTCCTGACGGAACACCCACGAACCTGAATCCTTTGGGCATGGGTTATGGCCGCCTCTTAAAACCCCTTTTAGAAAAGCTTGGAAAATCGCTCGTTGAAAAGCATTTTGTCCAACCCCCTGTTGTGATCGGCGGTTGTCCACGTTCCGGGACGACCCTTTTATTGGGCGCGCTTTCGGCGCATCCCGAACTCTATTGCCTTCCTTTTGAGAGCAGGATATTCAGGAAATGGCAAAAGGATCGCGAAGGAAACCCCTGGCCCGCCAATATCTATCGCCTGTACCGGCACGTCCTTTTCAATCGGATCCCACCCGGTAAAAGGCTTTGTGAGAAATCCCCGGTCAATGTGCGCTACTTCGGGCAGATCGATACTTTTTACCGCAGTCGCGTTAAAATGGTCCACGTGGTAAGGGACGGACGTGATGTCGTGTTATCGGAACATCCCCGGCAACCGGGTAGGTCCTGGGTTTCGGTCGATCGGTGGGTGCGGGATGTGAGGATCGGTTGGGACCAGCGCCATAAAGAGAATCTTTATACCCTGAAGTATGAAGACCTTGTATCGGAGCCGATCCATACGCTCGAGAATTTGTGCAATTTTCTGGAGCTCCCCTTTACCGAAAGTATCAAGGACTGGCACACGCATCGTCAGTTGACCGAACATAAAGGTGTTGGAGGGGCGCTTGGAAAAATGCGAACCGCTTCTGTCCGGAAATGGGAAGGGCGTGAAGATACTCCTGGATTGGAGGCGTTTTATGCGGATGAAAGAGCCGTCCGCTTATTGGATGAATTGGGATATGAACGATAGATCCCGAGACCTGAAAGGCTTTCTTTTCGCAAGAGGGTCCGGCGTTCTTATTGCCATCCTGGCTCAATCCCCTTAATTTTGGCCTCTATCCAAAAAGAACCTTATGGCCTTTGAAAACATTCTCGTAGAACGCTCGGAAGCGTTTGCTTTTATTACCGTGAACCGCGCCGATAAGATGAATATCCTCGATCGGAAGACCATCGGGGAATTGGGGCAGGCCCTGGAGGAGGTCGATCATGATGATGCGGTACGGGTCGTGATCCTGACCGGTGCCGGTGAAAAGGCCTTTGCGGCAGGTGCGGATGTTGGTGAATTCGCGGAATACAAGGCGGAAGAGGGAAAGGAGATGAGCCGGGATGGGCACGAGAAGTTGTTCGATAAGGTCGAACAATTGGGGACCCCGGTGATAGCGGCTATAAATGGATTTGCTCTTGGTGGCGGACTTGAATTGGCCATGGCGTGTCATATTAGAGTGGCCTCCGAAAATGCCAAGCTTGGCCTCCCGGAAGTCTCCCTGGGGGTCATTCCGGGCTATGGGGGTACACAAAGATTGCCGAGACTGGTCGGCCGTGGAAAAGCCACTGAGATGATCACAACGGCCCGGAAGTTGTCCGCAGAAGAGGCCCGTTCCAACCATCTTGTCGAATATGTGACGACGCAGGAAGAGTTGATGGAACAGAGCAAAGCGATCGCGGCACGCATCGAAAAGAATTCCCCCGCGGCCATAACGCAAGCTTTGAGGGCGATCAATGCAGGGTACGATGGAGATAAGAACGGGTTCGCGGAAGAAAGCGAGGCTTTCGGCGCTTGTTTCGGGTCCAACGATTTCAAAGAAGGCATGGATGCCTTCATGAATAAGCGAAAACCTGAATTCAAAGGGAATTGAGCTTTCCTTCTGAAGAAGCCGGGCTTTTTTGGTCCATTTCACCGGACCCGTGAAGAGGGAGCGATCGCCCGCTGCCACTTAAGCGCCTTTCATGGACCCCCTTAAAAGGTTGGCCGGACAGACCGCTATTTACGGTCTTAGCAGCATTGTCGGGCGCTTTCTCAATTACTTGCTCACACCCCTCTGGACGTCCTATTTCGTCCCTGAACAATACGGGATCATTACGGAAATGTATGCCTATGTGGCATTTCTCGTGGTATTGCTTACCTACGGGATGGAGATCGCTTATTTCCGCTTTGTCTCCAAGGGGGAATGGCCCAAGGCGAGGATCTTTAGTACCGGCTTGTATTCTCTGATCACCACCTCTGGGCTTTTTATTGCCGCGGCTACGATCTTTTCCCAACCAATAGCGGAATTCCTTTATTATCCGGAACACCGGGAATATGTCATTTGGTTCGCCTTCATCGTAGGGTTGGACGCTGTTTCCACGCTTCCCCTTGCCCGGTTGAGGGAAGAGAACAAAGCCGGGCGTTTCGCCCTGGTGAATCTCCTTAATATTACCGTCAATATTGGGCTGAATCTTTTTTTTATCTATTATCTCATGGGGAAGCATCAAGCGGGGGAAAGCAATTATTTGACGCGGCACCTTTTCAACCCCGATATCGGGGTGGGCTATGTGTTCATTGCCAATCTTGCGGCGAGTGCCATAAAATTCCTCTTCTTGACCCCGCTTATGGCAAAAGCCCGAGTAATGCCGGATACCCGTGCGCTTAAAGGCATGCTGGTCTACGCATCTCCCTTACTGATCGCCGGGTTGGCCGGTATCGTGAACGAGACCCTGGACCGGGCCATGTTAAAGTGGCTTCTGATCGGGGACATGAAAAAAGAGGCCGTCATGCACGAAGTGGGCGTTTACGGGGCCTGCTACAAACTATCCATGATCATTACCATATTCATACAGGCCTATCGATATGCGGCAGAACCTTTTTTCTTTTCTGAGGAAAAGACCCAAAATGCCCGTTATACCTATGCGCGGGCCCTGACCTTTTTTGTGGTGATCGTCTCCGCAATGTTCCTCTTCGTTCTCTTGTATCTCGATATATTTAAGCATTTCATAAGTCGTGAGGCTTATTGGGAAGGCCTCCATGTGGTGCCTATCCTTCTCCTGGCCAATATATTTCTCGGGATCTATTTCAATCTCTCGGTCTGGTACAAATTGACAGAGAAGACCCAGTTCGGGGCTTATATAACGAGTTTGGGCGCGCTTATCACCATCGTTCTAAACCTCCTTTTGATCCCAACCATGGGATACTTGGGATCGGCCTGGGCCACCTTGGCCTGCTATTTCACCATGGCGGTGGTATCCTTTGCTTTCAGTAAGAAATATTATCCGATCCCCTATCACACGGGCCGGGTGCTTGCTTATTTAGGTTTTGCATTGGGGCTTTATGGGGTCAGTGAAATCCTTTCCCTACAGGATCCTTCGCTTAAGTATCCGGTTCATACCCTTCTTTTGTTTTTATTCGTGGGTATTGCTTATTTTGCTGAACGGAAAAGAGAAAAGGCCATTACGCCTGTGTAAGTTTTTAACTTTATTGCTTCCATTTCCATGAATATCCCTATCATCAATCACTCAAGGCATCCGCTGCCGGATTACAAAACGGCCTCTTCGGCTGGCGTTGACCTCTCGGCTCATTTAGATGAACCGCTGAAACTGGGGCCAATGGAAAGGGACTTGGTCCCTACAGGTCTTTATATCGAGTTACCGGCGGGATATGAGGCGCAATTGCGCCCAAGGAGTGGCTTGGCCTTAAAAAGCGGGGTCACCCTTTTGAATACACCCGGAACCATCGATGCCGATTACCGGGGCGAGATCAAAGTATTGTTGGTGAATCTTTCGCAGGAGCCATATCGAGTCCAGGATGGGGAAAGGATCGCCCAAATGGTGATCGCGTCCCATGAAAGGGCGACTTTCAAAGAGGTGGAGACTTTGAGCGATACGACAAGAGGAGCTGGCGGCTTTGGCCACACAGGGAGGACTTAAATAAGCAAGAGAAATGGAGAACACGACGCTTAAGAAGCTAACCGAAAAAGCCATTCGAGCTGCTATGATCGGCGGGGATGAGATCATGCAGGTCTATAATGCGGATGATCGGGAGGTGGAGCAAAAGGCAGATGATTCCCCTTTAACGCTCGCTGACAGGCGGGCTCATCATTCCATCAGAAAAGCACTTGGGGATACGGAGTTGCCAGTGCTTAGCGAAGAGGGAAAGGACATCCCCTATGAAGAACGGGAACAATGGTCGGCATTCTGGTTGGTGGACCCGCTTGACGGGACCAAGGAGTTTATTAAGCGCAACGGGGAATTCACGGTGAATATCGCTCTCATCGAGGATGCTTATCCTGTCGCCGGGGTTATTTACGTACCAGACAAGGATATGCTTTACTTCGGCCTCGGCCAGGAAGCTTTCAAGGTCTCAAATGCTTCATCCTTTAGAGAAAAGCCCATTGAAAACTGGAAGACTGAAGGTCTCGCTTTACCCCTCGCCAATGGCAAGGAGTCGTTCACCGTTGTTGCCAGCCGTTCGCACTTGAATGAGGAGACCGAGGCCTATATCGAATCCTTGAAGGAGAGGCATGGAGAAGTGGCCTTCACCTCGATCGGAAGTTCGCTAAAGATCTGTTTAGTGGCTGAAGGGAAAGCTGACCTCTATCCCCGTTTTGCTCCCACTATGGAGTGGGATACCGGAGCGGGTCATGCCATTGCTCGGGGGGCGGGAAAGGATGTGATCGAACGGGAAAGCGGATCGACCTTGCGATACAACAAAAAAGAACTTCAGAATCCTTGGTTCATCGTTGAATAATAAATGCTTGACCGATCGACCACCAAGAAAAGAAAAAGGTATGGGGAAGGTTGCTTTAATAACCGGCGTAACGGGCCAGGATGGGGCTTATCTTGCGGAATTTCTGTTGGGCAAAGGCTATGAGGTGCACGGAGTTAAGCGGCGCAGCTCTCTTTTCAATACCGAGCGGGTTGACCACCTCTACAAGGACCCCCACGAGGAAAATGTCAATTTCTTTCTCCATTACGGGGACCTTACCGATGCGACCAACATGATCCGGATCGTTCAGGAAGTTCAACCGGATGAGATCTACAACCTTGCCGCCCAATCGCACGTCAAGGTGTCCTTTGAGACCCCGGAATACACGGCTAATGCGGATGCGCTCGGTCCCCTCCGTATACTGGAAGCCATCCGTATTCTGGGGTTGGAGAAGAAGACCCGCTTCTATCAGGCATCCACATCGGAAATGTTCGGGTTGGCCCAGGAGATCCCGCAAACGGAAGAAACTCCCTTTTATCCCCGGAGCCCGTACGGGGCAGCGAAGCTTTATGCGTATTGGATCACCAAGAACTACCGCGAATCTTACGGGCTCTATGCTGTGAACGGGATCCTGTTCAACCACGAGAGCCCCATCCGGGGGGAGACCTTCGTAACCCGGAAGATCACACGGGCGGTTTCCCGATATAAGTTGGGCTTGCAAGAAAAGTTGTATATCGGGAACCTGGATGCCAAACGGGATTGGGGACATGCCAAGGATTATGTTGATGGTATGTGGGGCATTTTACAACTCGACGAACCCCAGGACTTTGTTTTGGCAACGGGGGTGACCCATACCGTCCGGGAATTTTTAGAAAGAGCGTTCCGTGAGGTTGATGTTGAATTGGAGTGGAAAGGGAAAGGAGTGGAAGAGCAGGGCATCGATAAAGGGACCGGGCAGGTCGTGGTGGAGATCGATCCCGATTACTTCCGCCCGGCCGAGGTGGATATCCTTTGCGGAGATGCTTCCAAAGCGAGGAAGATGCTCGGATGGGAACACCAATACGGAATGGACGGGCTCGTGAAGGAAATGATGCGGGAGGACCTCAGGATGTGTGAAAGGGATCGCTACCTCATGGAAGGGGGGCATCGCGTATTCAATCAATACGAGTGAAACCCATGCGACCGAGCGATAAGATATATGTGCCGGGCCATCGGGGAATGGTCGGTTCAGCGATCGTCCGGAAATTAAAGGCCGAAGGATACGAGAACCTACTCCTTCGAACTTCGGCGGAAGTTGATCTTACCGACCAGTCCGCTGTAAGGGCACTCTTCCGGGAAAAAAGACCCGATCATGTCTTCCTGGCCGCTGCCAAGGTCGGTGGGATCAAGGCCAACGACACGTATCGGGGGCAATTCCTCTACGAGAACCTGATGATCCAGAACAACGTGATCGAAGCGGCCCGGCAGAACGGTGTCAAAAAGCTTCTTTTTCTCGGGTCCTCGTGTATATATCCCCGCATGGCCGATCAGCCGATCCGAGAGGAATATCTGTTGACCGGACCGCTCGAGGAGACCAATGAGCCCTACGCCATAGCCAAGATCGCGGGCCTCAAACTTTGCCAGGCTTACAAGGACCAGTACGGGTGTGGTTACATATCAGTGATGCCCACCAACCTCTATGGGCCGAACGACGATTACGACCTGGAGACTTCCCACGTCTTACCAGCGCTTTTGAAGAAGTTCCATTCGGCAAAGATCAGGGGGGAGGAAGAAGTGGAGGTCTGGGGGTCCGGGAAGCCTCGAAGGGAATTTCTCCACGTGGATGATCTCGCGTCGGCGTGTTTTTTCCTTATGCAAGTATACGACGGACGGGAACCGATTAATATCGGTACCGGAGAGGACATTTCCATAGCAGAATTGGCGGAACTCATTAAGGAGATCGTCGGGTATGAAGGAAAGATCCGTTTCGATACCTCGAAGCCGGATGGAACCCCCCGGAAACTGCTTGACGTAAGCCGAATTCACGAGATGGGTTGGACACACCGTATCGGTCTGAAGGAAGGCATCCGTTCGGTATACGAATCTCTCAAAGGCACTGAGACCCTTGCTGAATGAGGATCGTTCCCACTTGCTTAAAATATTTTTCCCTCTCTTCTTTTCTCGTACTCTTTTGTCCCTTTTTAGAAGAAGTCCGCTCTCAGCAGCTGAATCATTTCATGGACCGCCTTCACTTATGGGGGTGGAACGGAGAACTGAGCGAAAAGGATTCCCTTCCCCATTTGTCAGCTCGTCCATGGCCTCGTGGTCAAATAGACCTTGATTCCCATATTCCCGGCCGCGATACCGCCAATTGCGGATCCGTGTTCTGCCGGAAACTAACTCGGGAACATGCGGTGGATTTGAAAGGAGAGCGTCACAGGATCGTCATTGACCCCCTTTTACATTTTGAGCTTGGCACAGATTTGGCGGATGAAACGGGGTATGGGGATACCACCTCGTTGATTCGAAATATAAGGGGGGTTCGAGTTGCCGGGAATCTGGGGAAGAGCTTCTCCTTTGCTTCGGTCTTCCGGGAAGAACAGTCCTTTTTTCCCCGATATTTGAAGGATCATGTGGATACTTACGGGGTGATACCGGGCAGTGGAAGAGTGAAGCCTTTTAAGGGAACGGGCTTCGATGTAGGAACGTCCAACGGCTACCTTGCCTATGCGCCATTTGAGGACCTCCGGATCGAAATGGGACACGGCAAGAACTTTTTCGGGAATGGTTACCGTTCCCTTTTTCTCTCCGATAATGCATTCCATTATCCCTATTTAAAAGGACAGAGTGATTGGTTCGGGGAACGGGTGCGCTATACCCACCTCTTCACCCTTTTACAAAGTCTCGATCGTTTACCAGCGGGATCGACACCGGAAAACCTGTTCAAGCGAAAGGCAGGGTCCTTTCACTTTGTTGAGCTACGTTTGGGACCGGGCTTTTTTTTAAATCTTTTCGAAGGGACGGTCTGGCAACGCTGGACGGAAACAGGCGGTACAGAACCCCTTCAAGCAGGTATTTTTTCACCCCTTATCTATCTTAATACAGGGATACAGGGATTTGACGGAGCCAACAACGCGCTCACCGGTGCAGGGTTTCGATGGGACCCGTCAGGTCGCTTTACGGTGTATGGGCAAGGGGCGCTCGATGATCCCGGGCGGAACAAATGGGGTTATCAATTCGGTGTTCGGGCCCGGGAATGGCCTTTTGAAGGAACTATGCTGCGGATCGAGGGAAACCGGGTCGCCGGGGGTACCTATGCCCATAGGATCGGTCTACAAGGGTATTCCCATTTTTCACAGCCCTTGGCCCATCCCTCCGGTTCTGGTTTTTTTGAGGGCGTGGGCATCCTTGGGCACCGGTCCGAACGTATCTATTTACGCTTACGTTCGATCTATCGGGAGCATACCCCTGGAAATGGCATCCAGCCGGTTGTTGAGGGTTCAGGGGTAGAAAATGACGAAATAGAAGGGATAACATGGATCAATGGGGTGGAAGGGGGTTATATTATCAACTCCATTACCAACTTGCGAGTGGCTTTATCCCTGATGGATCGACGAGAACTGAAGGGGGGGAGCAAAAGCACCCGTTATTTGGCTATATCTTTGAAAACCAGCTTTTCAGAGTATTATTATGATTTTTGAATAATTTTGGGATCAATTCTTGTTCACGTGGAGACCCTCATTTTCGGTGCCGGCACAGCCTTTTTGATCGTATTGTTCACCACCCCCTCGCTGATCAAGGTGTCCAAGCTCAAACACCTCGTGGATGAGCCCGGCGAGTCCCGAAAGCTGCACAGAACGAGAATACCGACCATTGGGGGCATCATTATATTTGCCTCCGTCCTTTTCTCCTATACGTTTTGGTATCCCCTTCCAGGGGTAGAGGGATCGAATCTGACCCCTGACGAGTTTGGTTCACCCTTCAATGACCTCAAGGTTTTGATCGTTTCCATGCTGATCCTCTTTTTCGTTGGAGTGAAGGACGATATTATCGGTACAGCTTTCTCAAAAAAGCTGATGGCCCAGCTGGTGGTTTCTTTCTTGTTGGTCATGCTAGGTGATATCAGGATCACTGATATGTACGGCATCTTTGGCGTAGGGGAGTTATCTTACATGGGAAGTGTGGCCCTTTCGGTCTTTGCCCATCTCGTGATCATCAATGCTTTTAATCTGATCGACGGGGTTGATGGCCTTGCTGCGGGCCTCGGTATGATCAATGCCCTGATGTTTGGGGTATGGTTTCAACTCGCCGGTAATCTCCCCCTTTCGCTTTTGTCATTTGTACTGAGCGGGGCTTTGTTGGCCTTCCTTATCTTTAATTTCTCTCCGGCTAAGGTTTTCATGGGGGATTCGGGCGCTTTTATTATTGGATTGGTGCTTTCCTTCCTGGCCATTCGTGCCATCGGGCATGATACTGCCCAACTCCCCCTTCTTTTGCAGCGTGTGCCCACTCCGATCTTTGCCATGGGTGTTCTGGCTTATCCGTTGATCGATACCTTGCGGGTCTTTTTCCTCCGGGCGATCAGAGGAAGGTCCCCGTTCTCTGCCGACCGGAATCACATCCATCACAAATTGCTGGAATTGGGATTCAAACACCGGAAGACGGTCCTGATCCTCTATTTTTTCAACCTTTTAATTGCTCTTGTTACCGTGGTATTTCCCGGTACCGATCCCACCCTGATCTTTCTGGGGGCTGGAAGCTTCGCTGCTTTACTGTTGGGGGGGCTTTTCTTTTTCCATCGCCAACTCCATTCCTCAGGTGAATAATGCAAGCTTTGTGGTGGAAGATCGTTTTTGCGTTCCTGTTCCTTCTTTGTTCCTGCCAATTCGGCAAAGGTCAGCTCAGAAGATGGCCGCTCGCCTGGTCTTTATCGGAGACCCATGAAAAAAAAAGGTCCCGGACCGATCCTTCTTTTCATTCAGCGATAAAACCCTATCATAAAGAGGCCCCCTATCCCGATACGGGCTTGCCCAAAGAATATGGCCTTTCTTTTTTATACAACGATTCTCTATCCGGGGATCTCTGGTTGACGGCCATGCCCCTTCTGGATAGTGAGATGAATGCCGGTCGATATCACGATGGGGAAAGCTCGTTTAAAGGAGGAGTGGGCGGAGGAATGGCTTTCTATGTCGATGCCTTTGAAAAGGTCACCCTTGGCGGGAGCATTTTTTCCAGGTACCGGGATCACCCCTCCTACCTCGATGGTTTCATTGAAGGGAGCGGTGTCATGCCGGGTATGGGAAAGACCAGGTTTTCCGGGGCTGGTCATTCATCGACCGTTGTTCGGGGTTATGGGGCATTGGATGCGGGGAAATGGATCGATATCGTGGCGGGAAAGGGCAAATTCTTTTTTGGTGACGGGTATCGTTCTTTATTCCTCTCTGATAACGCAGCCCCTTATCCATATCTTGGCTTGACCGCAAATGTCCGGGGACTCCAATACCAAGTGGTCTATGCGGGGTTTCGGGGCCACCTCGAAAAGAAGGGTCCCCATGCCGCCTTTGCTGATAAGTACGGGGCTTTTCACCTTCTGGACTGGAAAATGAATGACTGGCTTAGCCTGGGCTTCTTTGAATCGGTCATATGGCGGGGACGAGACACCCTGATCCAGCGGGGCTTCGATGTCAACTACTTGAATCCCGTCATATTCATGCGGCCCGTGGAGTATGCCCAGGGTTCATCAGACAATTCCTTAATGGGGTTAAATCTGAAGTTGTCTCCTGGAAGAGGGGTCCACTTTTACGGGCAATTCCTTCTGGACGAATTCCTCCTTAAGGAGATCCGTGCTGGCAATGGATGGTGGGCCAACAAATATGGGGTCCAGGCGGGGATAAAAATGTTCGATCCCTTTGGTCTGGAGGGTTTGCACGTTCGGGGAGAGGTGAATCTCGTACGACCCTTTACCTATTCCCATGGCAATGTGCTCCAGAATTACGGCCATGCCTCGCAATCACTCGCTCACCCTTGGGGTGCGAATTTTCGGGAAGGCGTCCTTCGCGTACGATACAAAAAAGGTAGGTGGGCGCTATTAAACCATACTGTGCATGGGCGAAGGGGTCGGGACCCGTCCCCCACCATCAGTTTTGGTGGGGACCCCTACAAAAGTTATAACAGAAGAAATAAGGATTATGGCCACGTGATCGCCCAGGGCGTAGAGGAAACCCTGACCATGAACAGGACCCGCCTTTCTTACATCATCGATCCCCACACAGGGCTAAGGTTAGAAGGGGGCGTGGTCTGGCGAGTCTTACGGAGCAGTGCCAGGCATTCCAGAACCCGTTTCGCCTTTCTTTCCCTGAGAACAGCTTTTGCTAACCAGTATCTGGACCGTTGATCGGGTCCCGGGGAACTTGGTAACTTTGCCTCTATAGATACGCCTCAAGATTTGATATCTGAGCATTCATACAATCAAGTAGGGATGACCCTGGCTCTTACTAAAGTGAGGGATTACCTGGCTTTGTGTAAGCCACGCTTGAATCTACTGGTGGTAATATCCTCGGTATTCGGTTATTTGTTGGCTGTGGATGTAGTTTTATGGTGGGAGTTGATCTTCCTTGCGATCGCCGGTTTTTTGGTAACCGGCTCTTCTAACGCCGTGAATCAAGCACTTGAAAAGGATTTGGATGCCAAAATGGAGCGGACATCAGGCAGACCATTGGCGTCCGGTAGAATGGGGATTTCGGAAGCCCTTGTTTTCGCCATTTTTTCCGGGCTTGCTGGCATTTTCCTCCTTTGGTACGTTTTCGACCCCCTGAGTGCGATGCTCGGGGCTTTGGCTCTTTTCATTTATGCTTTTCTTTATACACCGCTTAAACAAAAAACCCCTTTTGCAGTTTTTGTTGGGGCTTTTCCCGGGGCCATCCCCCCGATGTTGGGATGGGTGGCTGCGACCGGACAATTCGGTCCGATTCCCGGAGCTTTGTTCGCCATGCAATTCGTGTGGCAATTTCCGCACTTTTGGGCTATTGCGTGGGTGAAGGATGCGGATTACCAAAAAGCGGGTTTTCGTTTATTGCCCTCGCCCGGCGGAAAGGATCAGAGTAGTTCTTTTCAGATCCTTCTGTATTCCTTTTTTATGACCCCGGCGGCATTGCTGCCTTTCTTTTTTGACCTGACGGGGGTCGTATCACTCTGGTTCGTGATCATTGCAGGTTTGTTGTTCCTTATCCCGGCTTTCAAGTTGTTTCTTACGGGAGAGACCAAAGACGCGAAAAAGGTGATGTTCGCTTCTTTCATTTATTTGCCGATGATCCAGCTGGTCTATGTGCTTGATAAAGTATAAAGGTGCTTCCGGGGGAGTGTAACCTTGTAAAAGTTCGATGTTCGATGAACGGCCAACAGACAGCTCAAAACCAGGAGCTCTTACCGGAGGAAAGTGAAGGCGACCGCCAGACCCGTGCCAAACGGATGTTGCTGAAGGTCGCCATGTTCAGTATCGTCATGTTCTTTGCCGGACTGACCAGTGGGTATATCGTGATCCAATCCGATGGGTTCTGGGTGAACATCGAACTACCGAGGGCCTTTTTCTATAGCACCGCCATTATCCTTATGAGCAGTGTGGCCATGAATTATGCCTTAATGGCCGCCAAAAAGGGGTATCAAAAAGTGCTGCGATGGTCACTTTTGGTGACCTCCTTATTGGGGATCGCTTTTATGGTCTCTCAGTTCAAAGGTTATTCCGAATTGATCGAAAAAGGCAATTATCTGACCGCGGATATCAACCAGGTCCAAGGGGAATACCGGAAGGACCATACCTTTTCTTATCGGGGTAAGACGCTGATAAAGGAAGATGGGAAATTCTATAAACCCTCTGACAGGAGAAGGGAGAACCCTTTGAACGATGAACTTCAGAACACCAGCAATACGGCCAGCTCATTCCTCTATGTGCTGACCGGCGCCCATATGGCTCACCTGATAGGGGGGGTGTTCTACCTTTTGGTCCTTTTGGTCCGGGGTTTGCGGGGCCGTATCGGTCCTGATAATCTTTTGGGGATGCGTCAATGCGCAACGTACTGGCATTTTTTGGACGGATTATGGATCTATCTATTATTATTTTTCCTCTTTATTAATTAAAATTGCACCACCGGAAGAGCTCAATTCAAGACTTATCCCCATACCGGTGGGGGCCACTCGATTCATTTACAAGACCCAATGTCTGCCGAGGCCGCTACTACGGAGCATGAGCAACACCAGATCGAGAGCCACTGGGAGGGCGGTGTCTCCCCGTTCAAGGTGAGCTACGGCAAGCTCATGATGTGGATCTTTTTGGTGTCGGATGCATTGACATTCGGTGGCCTTCTTATTTCATATGGATTTATTCGTCATATGCATCAGGGGGATTGGCCCAAAGGGGAGGAAGTGTTCAAGGCTTTCCCCGGTATTCCTTTTGAAACCCCCCTGCTCTATGTGGCCCTCATGACCTTCATCCTTATCGTGAGCTCGGTGACCATGGTCCTGGCGGTTGAAGCAGGTCATAGAATGGATAAGAAAGGGGTTATAAAATGGCTTTCATGGACCATTGTTGGCGGGTTCTTCTTTCTGGGGTCGCAGGTTTGGGAGTGGAGTCACTTCATCCATGGTTCTAAAGAAGGTACCTTATTGCCCGATGGGACGGTCATGCACGGGGCGAACCTGGTCCATAATGAATATGGCCCACAGGCCTATGCCGATTTCTTCTTCTTTATTACGGGCTTCCACGGGTTTCACGTTTTCAGTGGGGTCGTGATCAATGTGATCGTCCTTATTAATGTGATAAAGGGGGTCTATGAAAGGACCGGCCATTATGAAATGGTGGAAAAGACCGGCTTGTATTGGCACTTCGTCGACCTCGTCTGGGTCTTCGTTTTCACTTTCTTTTATCTGTTGTAGATGGAAAGGGATGACATCATAGAGTATTCGCTTTACGAGCACCACGGCGAGGAAGAAGGCAGGGAGAAAAGGAAAAAGATCTGGTTCGTCTTCTGGGTGCTTTTTATCGTGACCGGCCTGGAGGTAGGCCTTGGTATCGTCAAGGAATCCATCGGGGTCCCATGGGGCGTGGTGAAATGGGCCTTTATCATCATGACCCTGGTCAAGGCTGGTTATATTGTGATGACCTTCATGCACCTGGGTGATGAGAAGAAGAATCTCCGGAATTTTATTCTGATCCCCTATGCCTTGTTCATTCTTTATTTCATTTTCCTGGCCCTGAAGGATTCAGTTTACCTAAAAGATGTGCTCGGGCTCTTCTTTGGAGGCTGAGGGTGCATGCCCATTGGCTCCAAATATTGGAGGATCTACTTGCCCCTGGCCGGATTGTTGTTCCTTCCCGGTATATTTTTTGTGCTTTTCGGAGAACTCGGCGAACATAAGTTCGAGACCCTTCCTTATTACGGTCCTGTAGAGGTAGTTGAGAGAAAAGCGGACGGAGAATTGGTCAGGGATTCCATCCGTCACCAGATACCGGCTTTTTCCTTTCTCGATCAGGACAGCAATCGGATCACGACCTCATTTGTGGACGGACAATACCACGTTGCGGAATTCTTCCAGGAAAGATCCCGTCTCATGCGGGTATATAAGGCCTTTAAGCATCAGCCCGATATCGTTTTTCTCTCCTTTCCGGTGGATACCATGCGCTCCATTCCGGAACTGAAATTCTATGCCGATCGCATGGATGTCGATACCGGGCAATGGAAATTTCTTCACGGTCCGAAAAAGGCCATAAGGGAGATCGCGGTCAAGGGATATTTCAAGGGAAGTGCCGAACCTGAGAAGATCCGTGAAGCCATTGAACATCCGGTCATGGTCCTTGTTGACAAGGACAGGCATATTCGGGGGGTTTACGATGCGGCGTACAATTCCGAGATCAGTCGCTTGATCGAAGGGATTCGCTTATTAAAGAAAGCCGAGGACAAAAGAGAACACGAAGCGCAATGAGGACCCTGTTTATATGGACAATTACCATAGGCATGAGCCTTTTGGGATGCGATAATAAAGACGAGAATGGTCAAGGGCGGGCTGACCATGAATTGCCTTATTACGGCCAAGAGAAGGTCGTTGAAGGGGCATCCGCAAAGCCGGATACGGTCCGACACAAGGTCCCTGCCTTTTCACTGCGGGATCTGCAGTACAATGATTTTACCCATCGGGATCTTAAGGGACGCATCACGGTAGTCGATTTCTTCTTTACTTCCTGTCCCACCATTTGTCCCAAAATGACCGATCATTTGCTGGAATTGCAAAAAAGGCTCGATCGGAAGGGATGGGATGACGTCAGGATCCTTTCCATAACGGTCGATCCGGCCCATGATAGTGTTGAGGTCCTGAGGTCCTATGCTGAGAAAAACGGGATCGACACCACTCGCTGGGATCTTCTAACAGGGGAAAGGGACCGGATATACGAGCTCGGCAGGGAGGGTTTTATGGTCAGTGCAAGAGCAGATTCTCAGGCACCCGGAGGATTCCTGCATTCCGGCCGTTTTATCCTGGTCGACCCGGATCGCCATATCCGCGGTTTTTATGACGGTACCCGGGAAGCCTCCCTCGATCAGCTTCTCAAGGATATCGAACGTTTGCGATCAAAAAAGGGCTGAAAAGCGGTGAACGATTCACCAATGCACCTGTGAAATGGAAAACAGCGAACAACGTTTTTTCTGGCCCATTTTGATCGCATCCATAGGGATACCGGTGGTCGTGGCCCTTTTGTTCTTTTTTCCGGTCTTCGCTAACAATGAGACATCAAGGGACCTTTCTTTTCTTCCGATGATGAATGCCATCATAAACGGATCTACCACCGTTCTTCTCATAGGTGGGCTGATCGCGATCAAACAAAAACGGATCGCGGTCCATCGGGGATTGATGACGGGAGCCCTCGGGTTGTCCGTGGTCTTTCTCATTTCCTATCTCATTTATCATAGTTCCACTGAACCGACCTCCTACGGTGGTGAGGGCTTCATGGCAACCCTGTATTATACGGTCCTTCTATCCCATATCCTGCTTGCAATAGCCATTGTACCACTGGTGTTGATCACTTTTCTCAGGGCATATCTTTGGAGGATCGAAGAACACCGGAAGATCGCGCGGATCACGCTTCCCCTCTGGTTGTACGTCACCGTGACCGGTGTGCTGGTCTACTTGATGATCGCCCCTTATTATTAAAGCAAGAAATGAGTTATATCCGTGAAATCCCTTATGAAGATGCCTCAAAGGCCCTTAGGTCACTTTATGATCGGATCATGGGGCCTGACGGTAGTATCGATAACGTCCTCATGGTCCACAGTCTTCGGCCCCATACCATGAAGGGGCACATGTACCTGTACAAGAATGTGTTACATCATCCGCAAAATACCCTTCCTGCATGGTATTTGGAGACCATTGGGGTCTATGTGAGCCATCTGAACGGCTGTGATTATTGTGTGCAACATCACGTTGAAGGTTTGAAGCGATATTTGGAGGATCAGAGTGGTACCGTGAACGAGATCAGGGCCGCGCTTGAAAGGTCGAAGCCGGAAGGCCATTTTCAAGGGAAGTTTCTTGAAGGACTTCGCTACGCTGAAAAGTTGACAAGGGTCCCCGGAAGCATTAAGGAGGATGATGTGGAGCGATTGCGGCACGCTGGGTTCGAAGATGGCGAGATCCTCGAGGTAAATCAGGTCGCTTCCTATTTCAATTACGTGAATCGGTCTGTAATGGGGTTGGGGGTGAACACCGAGGGGGAGGTTTTGGGCCGGGCACCCAGGGGTAGTGAGGATGATGAGGAATGGTCTCACCGTTGAACACTTCCTGCTGTCCCTTGTTAAATTTGACGAAGAAAGCTTTCTGGTCTTAATATGAGAAGATCCATCCTTATTATCCTGTTCGCGTTCCTTTTGATCGTGGTCTCCCAAAGCAATGTGGAAGCGCAATGTGCCATGTGTAAGGCTGTGGCGGAGACCGGCTCGGAAGGCAACGGTGATTCCATAGGAAAGGGACTGAACAATGGGATCCTGTATTTGATGGGAGTGCCCTATGTCCTTTTATTTCTCCTTTTCCGTAGGCAATTGCTAGCTTTTTTTAAGGAGCTTTTCTATTCCTGAATCCGAATCGCCTCCGGAACGTTAAAAAGCGTTTCATCGTTCCTGATAACCAACGTGCTTTGAGTTTTCCACAACGGGCGACTTGGTTTTCAACAAGGAATTCTTTACTTTTGTACTTGGAAGAGGGGACCAGAGAACGACGATCAGGTCGCCGGGATCTGGATCGAGGGTAGCTTAAGCCGGTATCACTCCGGATATTTTAAAAATGGCAGAATCTTCTCTAACGAATTAGGGAAGATTTTTTTTGGGTGGGGAGATAGGAAGAAAAACCGAAACGAAAAGATCATGGATAATTCCAGGGAACAGCTTGACAAGATCTTAAAAGAACGGATCATGGTGCTCGATGGAGCGATGGGTACCATGATCCAACAATATACGGACCTGACCGAAGAGGATTTTCGGGAGGAGCGAGTGAAGGATAAGGAAGGTGACCTAAAGGGCAACAACGATCTTCTGTCCATGACCCGCCCGGATATCATTAAGGAGATTCATGCCTCCTATTTGGACGCGGGTGCGGATATCATCGAGACCAATACCTTCAGCGGGACCTCCATCGCCCAAACGGATTATCACTGTGAGGACATCATTTACGACCTGAACTACGAATCCGCCCAGATCGCGCGTGAGGTGGCTGATGAATATACCGAAAAGGATCCTGAGAAACCGCGCTTTGTGGCCGGGGTGTTGGGACCGACCAACAAGACGGGTTCCATTTCCCCGGATGTGACGGATCCCGGCTACAGGGAGGTCACTTTTGACGAGTTGGCCGAGGCCTATAAGGAACAGGCCATCCCATTGATCGAGGGCGGATGCGATCTGCTTCTGATCGAGACCGTCTTTGATACCCTCAACGCCAAGGCAGCCCTTTACGGGCTTCGCAAGTATATGATGGAGTACGATATGGATGTGCCGATCATGGTCTCCGGGACCATTACCGACGCCAGTGGTCGGACCCTTTCGGGTCAGACCGTGGAGGCCTTTTGGACCTCAGTGGCGCACGGGCAGCTATTTAGCGTGGGCTTGAATTGTGCTTTGGGAGCGAAGGACCTGAAACCTTATGTGGAAAGGTTGTCCAGGATCGCCAATGAATACGTTTCAGCTCATCCCAATGCCGGATTGCCCAACGAATTCGGGGAGTATGACCAAACCCCCGATGAAATGGCGGAGGAAGTGGAACCTTTCGTGAAGGAGGGCCATGTCAATATTCTTGGTGGCTGTTGCGGGACCAAGCCTGAACACCTTCAAAAGCTCGCTGAGCTCGCTGCCAAGTATCCACCAAGGCAACTTCCCGCTTGGCAGGAAGAGGCGGTCGAGGATTGACAGGATCTCCTGTACGAACTTCTTTTTTCAACGAAGAACAGGATCTTTATTCATCAAAGGACCATACTTGAATCGATATGAGTGATACAAAAGTCGGAACGGAACAAGTTCAAAAAGGGGATGTGAAAAAAGCCCCCGGGAAAGTCCCCAATCTCAAGCTTAGTGGTCTCGAGGCTCTGGAGCTTACTCCCGACACCAATTTCGTGAACATCGGGGAACGGACCAATGTGGCCGGTTCTAAAAAGTTTGCCCGCTTGATACGGGAAGGCCAATATGACGAGGCCCTTGAAGTGGCCACCCAACAAGTTGAGAACGGTGCCCAGGTGATCGATGTCAACATGGATGAGGGGATGATCGATGGGGTTGAGGCCATGACCAAATTCCTGAACCTGGTCGCGGCCGAACCGGATATATCCAAGGTCCCCATTATGATCGATTCCTCCAAGTTCGAGATCATAGAGGCCGGGCTCAAGTGTGTTCAAGGCAAGGGCCTTGTGAATTCCATCAGTTTGAAAGAGGGGGAAGAGGAATTTAAGCGGCAGGCCCGGGAGGTCCTTTTTCTGGGGGCATCGATCGTTGTCATGGCCTTTGATGAGGATGGTCAGGCCGACACCTACGAACGGCGGATCGAGATCTGTGAACGGTCCTACCGGATCCTTGTGGAGGAAGTGGGATTCCCCCGGCAGGACATCATCTTTGATCCCAACATTTTCCCCATCGCTACGGGAATTTCTGACCATGATAATTACGCCGTGGACTTTTTTAAGGCCACCCAGTGGATCAAGGAGAATCTCCCCGGTGCAAAAGTATGTGGCGGGGTCAGTAACGTCTCCTTTTCTTTCCAGGGCAACAACCCGATTCGGGAGGCTATGCACTCGGTGTTCCTTTACCACGCCATTCGTCACGGCATGGACATGGGGATCGTCAATGCGGGCATGATCGAGATATACGACAACATTGAACCTGAACTTCTCCAAAAGGTGGAGGATGTTATGTGGAACCGGCGGGAGGATGCGACCGAGGAGCTGGTGGATTTCGCGGAAGAATACAAAGGAGAGGGAAAGAAAAACGAAAAGGACCTATCATGGCGGGAGCAATCCGTCGAAAAGCGGATCGAGCACGCCCTTGTCAAAGGGGTCCAGGATTATATCATCGACGATACCGAAGAGGCCAGGCAATCCAGGGAGCGCCCGATTCACGTAATTGAAGGGCCCTTGATGGACGGCATGAACGTGGTCGGTGATCTTTTCGGGGAGGGAAAAATGTTCCTCCCACAAGTCGTGAAAAGTGCACGGGTCATGAAAAAGGCCGTCGGACACCTGATCCCCTATATCGAGGAGGAAAAATCCGGAGATACGGAAGCGGCTGGAAAGGTGCTACTGGCTACCGTAAAGGGGGATGTGCACGACATCGGGAAGAACATTGTGAGCGTTGTGCTTGGCTGTAACAATTACGAGGTGATCGACATGGGTACCATGGTGCCATCTGAAAAGATCCTTGAGACCGCGAAAAAGGAAGGGGTCGATGCAATAGGACTGAGCGGCCTGATCACCCCATCTCTTGATGAGATGGAACACGTGGCGAAGGAAATGGAAAGGGAGAGTTTCGACATACCCTTGATGATAGGGGGGGCCACGACTTCCAAAGCCCATACGGCCGTGAAGATCGAACCCAATTATTCCCATCCGACCATTCACGTTCTTGATGCATCCCGGGCTGTTCCTACCGTTTCCCACTTGGTGAGCGATGATGAAAAAGCCAAGAAAAAATATGTGGGGGACATCAAAGAAGAGTATGAAAAACTCAGGGAAAGGCACAACAGCAAGAATGACACCAAGGAATACCTCCCTTACAAGGAGACGCTTGCCAATAAAACGCCCATTGACTGGGATGAAAAAGATATTGCTCAACCGGCAATGACCGGTTTGAAGGAGATCGATGATGTGTCCCTTGAGACGCTGGTTGAATATGTTGACTGGACCCCTTTCTTTCATACCTGGGAAATGTCCGGCAAGTACCCTAAGATCCTGGAGGATAAGAAAGTCGGGGAAGAGGCCAAAAAGCTCTTTGATGATGCTCAGGAGATCCTTCAGCGGATCGTGAAGGAGGAATGGCTCAAACCCCGGGGTCTGGTCGGTATTTGGCCAGCGAATTCCGTGGGGGATGATATTGAGGTTTACAAGGACGAGAACCGGGATGAGGTGTGGAACGGGGGCCTTCTCCGCCCATATCATCCTTCCGAATCGAT
>CAYVSK010000010.1:0-10178 GCA_964453635.1 uncultured Weeksellaceae bacterium
TCCAATCCAGGGCTAATATTGCTTCAGGAAGGGCGGGTCTTGGAGAAATGGCCTTCCACCGACCTTCCCGCTTACGATGAGATCAGGCGGAGGATCCCGCAATAAAGGCTGGCATGCTCGCTTATATAAGCAAAAAGATCTTATACGGCATATTGGTCCTTTTCGGCGTTGTGTCCCTTATCTTTTTGATGTTCTTTTTAAAACCAGGCGACCCCGTCCGAATGATGGGGGGCCAGCATGCCTCTCCCGAAGCGATCCGGGCTATTAAAAAGGACCTGGGGTTGGACCTCCCTTTTTACAAGCAGTATTTGCTTTACCTGAACGACCTCTCGCCCCTATCCATTCATAACAGAAAGGATGAGGAAAGCCACACTTATCTCAATGAAGAAAAGTACACCCATGTCTCCCTTTTCACTACCGATAACCGGGCCGTTGTGCTCAAATTCCCTTATTTGCGGAGGTCTTATCAGAGCAAAAAGGAGGTGGCCGTGATCATCCGGGAGCATTTGCTTCCGACCGTTATCCTGGCCTTTACCTCCATTTTTCTGGCAACATTGCTCGGTATTATTTTGGGCGTCCTCTCCTCCATAAAACGAGGGACTTTTATGGACAACAGCTTCCTCTCTATAACCGTGTTCGGGATGTCCCTTCCTTCCTATGCCATGGCTATCTACTTTTCTTTCCTTTTTGGCTATCTCTGGACCGACCAGACCAATATCCCGGCCATTCCGATCTATTGCATGGGTTTCGGACTGATCTTGGGGCTTTTCCTCTATATCAAGCAGAAACGCGCTCAAAAAACCGGTAAAACCGGCCAGTTCAGGAAATCCAAGCTCTTCGAGCTCATGTCGAAAGGTTTGGGGATAGGGATCATTTTGTGGTTCTTGGGAATCGGGATCAATGGGATGGCTCAAAAGACCATCATTCCCTTTTTGCAGACCTATATTCAATTGCCCGGCACCGGTCTTCCCATGTCGGGATCGCTTTATGAAGTGGATGCCTTCACGGGTGAACATCTCGCCCTGCAAAACCTTATCCTACCAGCCATTACCTTGGGCATTCGGCCATTGGCCATTGTCCTGCAACTCACCCGAAGCTCCATGCTCGATGTCCTCTCCCAGGATTACATCAGGACAGCAAAAGCAAAGGGTTTGGCTTTTTACAGGGTGGTCATTAAACATGCCCTTAAGAATGCGCTGAATCCTGTGGTAACAGCGGTCTCAGGATGGTTTGCCTCCCTTCTTGCGGGCGCCATTTTCGTCGAAAGGATCTTTGGATGGAACGGACTCGGGCACGTGCTTGTGGACGCCCTGCAAAAAGATGACCTACCCGTTGTAATGGGAATCGTTATGGTCATTGCGGTCACTTTTGTTTTGATCAATATTCTGATCGACATCGTTTATGGCCTCCTCGACCCCAGGGTCCGAATAACCTGAAGCCAGTCAAAAGGAAGCGCCCATGAAGAAAAGGATCATCGCCGGCAACTGGAAAATGCACAAGACCCCACAAGAGGCCCACGCCCTTTTATCCCGGATCGTTCAGGATTTCCCGGACGAAAGACCTTCCATACCAGAGGTGGTGATCATTCCCCCTTCCCTCTATTTGGAGCGATTCAAAGAAGAGATCACCCCCCCCCTTCGATTGGGTGCTCAGAATTGCCACCACGAAAATGAAGGCCCCTATACGGGTGAGATCGGCCCGGCCATGTTGGCTGCATTGAACATTGAATATTGTATCGTTGGGCACTCCGAAAGAAGAGAGCATTTCGGGGAAGACAACGGGACGATCGCCAAAAAAGCACGAGCTTTGCTCAATAACGGCGTAAGCCCCATTATATGTTGTGGTGAACGGCTCAATGAACGTGAGCGGGGTGAGCATTCCGGTTTCGTGAAAGAACAGCTCAGCACCTGTTTAGAAAAGCTTTCCGAAAGAGAAGCACTGGAAACGGTGATCGCCTATGAACCCATTTGGGCCATCGGAACCGGACACACGGCAAAACCTGAACAGATCGCCGAAATGCACACCTTCATCAGAGAAACCCTGAAGGAACGATTTACAGCAGAAACAGCGAAGGCCATGCCCATCCTTTACGGGGGAAGCTGTAAACCGGAAAACGCTTCCGACGTTCTATCGACCGAAAATGTGGATGGCGGCCTCATCGGCGGGGCTTCCCTTGATGCCGAACAATTTCTGGAGATCATCCGCACAGAGGCTTCTCTCTGAACCAGGTCTCCTCAAAGGAGGCATCCCAGAAAATAAAGCCCCAAAGATGGCGTTCCTTGTTACAAAGCTTCCTCATCCGGGTGGTGAAAAGGCGTATATTGGATCGCGATCATATTCCTTTTATATTGGTCAAAGGTTTTGATAGCCGCAAAAACGTCTTTGCATGAAGAAGCTCTATGCCATTCTGGCTTTTCTATTCCTCTTTACTGATCTTCAGGTCTGTGCTCAGGAAAAAACATTCCCGGCGGATTCAACAGCCTTTCTGGAGAAAATGGAGGAATTTCTGAGCGATGTTCGGAAAAAGGAGGGACAAAAACTGATCGAAGAGGAATTCCAGCCCATCTGGTATTCGGGAAATGTCTCTGACCATGAAAGAAAAAGGGTATACCGGATGGCCAATTTCATGGCGGAGAAAAACTTAAGGGCGTATCCCCACTTCAAGAACTTCTTGCTCTCATTTGTAGGCTTCAAGGAGTCGGACCGGTCCAAAGAGAGTTTCGACCTGTGGATGGGGAGTCTACAAAAAATACTCATGGGAAGGGAAAAAAGAAAATTCAACGATTACCTGAAAACCACCAAAGCCTTATTCTCCAGAAATATTCTTTACAAATCCCTTTCCACCACCTGGAAAGCAGAAAGCGACAATTATACGATCAAATTCGAGGACGACAGGCCTGTGCTGGAATTCGGCGAGATCACGCTCAAATGTTACGCCAAGGGTGACAGTTCGGTGATCCATAACACAAAAGGCAGATACCTCCCCACGGAGAACGAATGGCATGGACACGGAGGGAAGGTCACCTGGAAAAGAGCGGGTTTCGATGAGAATAATACCTACGCTGTTTTGAAGGACTATGAGGTTGAAATGAGGTCACCACGCTTCGAAGCGGATTCAGTCCTCTTTTACAACAATTATTTTGATAAACCCCTGAAAGGAGAACTAAAAGACAGGGTGCTGTCCGGGGTAACGAAAGAAAATGCGATCTATCCCAAATTCGAATCTTACAACCAACGCCTCTCCATTCCGGACATAGACAAGGACATCGATTACAACGGGGGATTCACCGTGAGCGGCTCAAAATTGCTCGGATCCGGCACCAAGGAGAATCCTGCCAAGGTCACTGTCCGCTGGAAAAACAGCCGCTTCCTTCGAATGGAATCCCTGAATTTCACCATTACTCCCGAACAGATATCAGCACAAGAGGTGGAGGTGAACTTCAACCTCAAGGATGATAGCATTACCCACCCTCAATTGAAGCTGCGCTTAGACCGGAAGGAACGGCTACTTACCCTGATCAGAACGGATAAAGGACGGTCTAAAAGCCCCTACTTCAATACTTACCATGAGCTCGAAATGTATTTCGAAGCCCTTTATTGGAATATTGATGATCCGCTCATGAAGTTCAGCAATCTTCAGGGAAGCACGGATCAAAAAGCAGCCTTTGAATCCACGGATTATTTCAAACCCAAGCGGTACCGCTCCCTTAGTACAATGGGTGATCGAAACCCCCTCCTGCAGATAAGGGGACTCAGCCGGAAGCTGGACAACAACACCTTCGGGGTCAAACGCCTGGCAAAACACGTGAAACTCCCCAACCGTGAGGTGAAAGAAATGGCGATCCGTTTCTCCAACATGGGTTTCGTTCAATACGATGACCGGACAGGGACTGTGACCATTCGGCAAAAACTATTCGACTACATCAAGAACAGCAGTGGAAAAAAGGATTACGATCACATTCTTTTTAATTCGGAAACAAAGGAAGGCAACAAGAATGCGAAGCTTAGTCTGCTGGATACCCAATTAACGATATACGGCCTGAAAAGAGTGGACCTTAGCAAAACCCAAAAAGTGGCCCTGTTTCCGGACAAAGGAAAAGTAACCGTACAGGAAAACCGCGATATGGAATTCTCAGGAGGGCTCGTGGCCGGTAAAATGGAGATCTTTGGCAAGAATTTCGATTTCGATTACAAAAAATTCGAAATGGACATGCCAGAGATCGACTCCGCTTTGATCTGGACTCCCCGCCTTGGGGCAATGAAGGCTGAAAAAAAGGGGGAAAAGAAGGAGGAGTCCCCAAAGGACAGGGAGCTGGTCCGGTCCGTGATCGAGAATATGAAAGGGACCCTGCGTATCGATGCGCCCAACAACAAATCTGGCATGAAGAAAGCGGTCTATCCCCGGTACCCGATCCTCAAGAGCAAAAAAGCCTCCTATGTGTATTACGATGACCCTTCGATACACAAGGGGGTCTATTCCCGGGATGACTTTTATTTTAAATTGGAACCCTTTAAAATGGACAGCCTCGATAACTTTCCCAACGAGGCCATTGCTTTTCAGGGGACTTTCTCCTCGGGCGAGATCTTTCCCGATTTCGAGGAAAAACTAACCCTCATGAAGGACCACTCCCTGGGCTTCTCAAGAAAAGCCCCCAAAGGAGGGTTCCCGATGTACGGAGAGGACATTACGTTCGACAACAAGATAAGACTCAGCAACGAAGGACTTAAGGGTAATGGAAAGATCGATTTTGTGACCTCCACAAGTCGCTCAACCCAATTCAACCTTTTCCCTGACTCCACGACGGGAATCGCGGAAGAATTTCGGAATGAAAAAAAGGAAAAAGAACCGGATGTGCCAAAAGCTTCTGGTAAGGATATCTTCATCAAATACGTTCCCGGTGATGAAAAACTCCTCGCCCGCAAAGAGGAAAAGCCCCTTGCCCTTTACAATGACGAGGCGGACCTTCACGGCGGCGTTGTGTTATCAAAACAAAAAATGCGAGGTGACGGCACCATGGAGTTTTCGGATGCCGAATTAAGCTCAGAGAACTTCCATTTCAAGCACATGGTCACCAACGCTGATACGGCTTCCTTTAACCTCAAGGACAAAGATGCCTCCAAGTTCGCCTTTAAAACCGATAATGTGAATGCACACGTGGATTTCGAGAACAGAAAAGCAGAATTCAAGGCGAACGGTGAGAACACCTTCATTGATTTCCCCGAGAACCAGTACATCTGTTACATGGACAAGTTCAACTGGAGGATGGACCAAAAGGACGTGGAATTGGAGGCTTCCCAGGAAATGCAGGAGGATATTAACATCAACACGGAACTCGACCTGAGTAAATCCAACTTCTACTCCGTGCATCCCGAACAGGATTCCCTGAGCTTCATGTCCCCCCGCGCCACCTATAGCATCGAGAAGAAACAGATAACCGCTCATGAGGTCCCTTACATCCCCGTCGCTGACGCAAGGATAGCGCCGGATAGCGGGATCGTTCGGATAGAAGAGGATGCAGAAATGCAAACCCTCAAGAACGCCGAGATCCTCGCCAATACCGTGACAAAGTATCACCGGATCCACAACGCCCAGGCCAGTATCTTTGCCAAGAAAGACTATTCTGCCTCAGGTGATTATCATTACATTGACAAGAACAAGACCAAACAAACCATCCATTTCAATAACATCACCGTGGACCAATCCGGAGAAACTTACGCCACAGGAAAGGTCCTTAAGAATGATGGGTTTACGCTCAGTCCTGAATTCAGCTACCATGGAGATGTCCGTTTGGAAGCATCCGTAGAACAACTTGAATTCAATGGGGATGCCAGGATCAATCACGAGTGCGATACGATCCCGAAGAATTGGTTCTCCTTTAAGTCGAGGCTCGACCCGAACGATATCGCGATCCCCTTTCAAAAGGACCGGAACAGCAAACTATCAGCCGGTATGGTATTGACCTCCAAGCGGAATGAAATGTATACCACTTTCCTCAATAAAAAGCGCAACGAAAAGGACCATGCCTTAATGAAAGGGGAGGGCCGGGTGACATTCAACGAAAAGGACCAGACCTTTCGGATCGGAACGGAGGAAAAGCTCAAGAACCAGGACATGCCCGGGAACTACATGAGCCTCCGCAAAAGGAATTGCCAATTGAAGGGGAACGGCGAGATCGATCTTGGAGCGGAACTCGGTATCATTGAGATCGACAATTTCGGGACCTTCACAGATCAACCCTTAAAAAGTGAATACGCATTCAATACGACCATGACGGTGGACTTTTTCATAAAGGACGATCTGCTCGAGATCATGGCCGAGGATATCAAGGAATACCCCAACCTCTCCTCATTCGACTTCAGCAAATCGGTCTACGAAAATGCCCTGCGAGAGATCGCGGGCGTCGACCAGACGGATGAGATCATCTCCCAGTTATCCCTGAAAGGGGAGATAGAAGATTTTCCGGAGGAACTGGGAAAACCGCTGGTCTTGTCCGATGTAGACTTCGTTTGGGACGAATCAACATCGAGTTACCGCTCCAAAGGCCGCATCGGGATCTCAAACATCCTGGAAGAACAAGTGTTCAAATACGTGGAAGGGCATATCGTCGTATCCAAACACCGCAGTGCAGACAAATTGAGCATCTACCTGGAACTCGACAAGAACAATTGGTACTTTTTCCAATACAGAAAAGGGGTGATGCAAGCAATATCCTCGAACGAGGAATTCAACAACGAGATCAGCGAAACCAAAGAAAAAGACCGGAAATACGATGGGGATGACGACGAAGCATCTTATCGTTACACCCTATCGAGCGAAAGAAAAAAGATCCGGTTCCTGAAAGAATTCAAATAAAATCCCGGGACGACCATGAGTGAACTCCTGATCAAGATCCTGGCTGTAGGTTTGGCTTATATTATAGGCTCCATCCCGACCGCCGTATGGACGGGCAAAATGGTCCACGGCATCGATGTCCGGGAAAAAGGCAGTGGAAATGCGGGAGCGACGAACACTTTCAGGGTGCTCGGGAAAAAGACAGGCATACCGGTCCTCCTCTTTGATATTTTAAAAGGATGGGCGGCCATTTTTCTGATCGTTCACCTTATTTGGCCTTCAGCCGGGAGCCAGGAAATAATGGGAATGCGTCTTTTTCTGGGAGCCGGGGCCGTATTGGGTCACATTTTCCCGGTTTTCGCCAGCTTCAAAGGAGGAAAGGGTATCGCTACGCTCCTCGGTGTGGTTCTGGCGATCCACTTGTACGCAGCCCTCACCTGTTTGGGCATTTTCCTGCTTTTTTTCCTCCTCACACGCTACGTCTCTCTTGGATCCATTATCGCTGCCATAGCTTTCCCCATCCTCATAAACCTCGTCTTTAAGACAGATTCCCTAACCCTTGTTCTCTTCTCCATCGGATTCCCCATACTTGTACTGATCACCCATCAAAAGAACATCGAACGACTCCTCAAGAATGAAGAGAACAAGGCAAGGATCGGTCCCAGAGAGCGCTCTAAAAAATGAATCCGGCCCTGTGAAGACGAAAAATGAGAACCGCGTACCAAGCCATTGTTAAAAACTGGGCCAAATATTATCCTCCTGTTCATTTTTCTCTGGTCGGTCATTCCCACGGGCATGACCCAGGGGGATTACAGTTCTGAGGAGGAATTGAAAGAACGGGCCGCGGAATTGTTCGAGGAAAAAAAGTTCGTCGAGGCCACTCCTCTTTATTCCCAACTTCTCAGCATAAACCCCAAGGACCCGGGCTACAATTATAAATATGGGACCTGCCTCATCTTTTCTTCCAGCGACAAGGAAAAACCGATCAAATACCTCGAATTTGCCGCTGGCAAGGATAATGTGAATGAAAAGGTCCGCTTCTACCTCGGCAAGGCCTATCATTTGAATTACCGATTCAGGGAGGCTATTGAAGCGTACAAGCAGTTCAAAAAGACCGGGGACGATGATGACATAGAGGAACTTTCAGTGAACCGGGCGATCGAGATGAGCCAGCATGGGTCCGGTCTCCTCGAGGATCCCAAGGACATCGTGGTCATGAAAAAGACTGAGGTAGAACACGAATCCTTTTTTCGTTTCTACGAACTCGAGAAAATGAAGGGGCGCGTCCTGACGGTCCCCAAGGAGCTCCAAAGTGATATGGACCAGGAACGCAAAGAACGGTCCCTGATGTTCTTCCCCAACAACGGGGATGAACTATACTTTTCGAGCTACGGGGAAGAAGAGGGTTCAGGTCGGGATATTTATAAAGCAGAACGAAAAGAGAACAATGAATGGTCCGATCCCAAAAAGGTGAAGGGAGAAGTGAACACGCCTTACGACGAGAATTACCCATTCATGCACGCCGACGGAAAAACCCTTTATTTCTGTTCAAAGGGCCACAACAGCATGGGAGGCTACGATATTTTCAAATCCACTTACGACCCTTCCACAAATTCCTTTAGTGAGCCGGAAAACATGGATTTCGCCCTGAACTCACCGGCAAATGAACTTTTCTTCATAACGGACAAAGAAAAAGAGGTGGCCTTTTTTGCCTCCGATCGTGCCAGTAGTGGGAAAAATCTGCACGTCTATAAAGTAAGGATCAAACGGATCCCCATTCAAACGGCCATCATCAAAGGTCAATTCAAGAACCGGATCGAAAAGGAGAAAAAGGCCTTAAGGATCACGGTCAAAAAACAGAAGAAACAAAAGACCGTGGGCGTCTATAAAAGCGATCCCAAAAAGGGAGAATATGTGATCAAACTCCCCACGCACGGCACCTACACGTTCGAAGTGGAAAGCGCGAGCAGTGACACCACCCATACAAGTACGGTAACGATCCCGGCTCAGGACCAGATCCGCACTTTAAAACAAGAAATGGTCCTGGAAAAGAAAGACGGTACTCCCCGCCTAACTGTTCATAACCGTTTCGATGAGCCGGTTCCCAAAGGAGATCAACTTGCCCTGAACGTGGTAAAGAAGAACGCCGAGCTCGACGTGAATTACAGCAAGGACCTTATAAAGTCCTTGGAAGAAGAAGAAAAAAAGGAAAAAAACACGGGCGAAAAAGACAGTCTGGACCAAATATTTGAAGGAGACCTATCCAATGAAGATATCATCAATATGGCCTATGAGGACGCGGCTGAATTGAATCGGGATGCCAAAAAGCTCAAGGACCGTTCCGAAGTGGCCTATTCCCTGGCCCGTAAAAAACAAAAAGAAGCCGATAAGATCTCCCAAAAGGCCAGAAAACTACTGGAAGCTGGATCGGACACAATATCCCCGCGCGAAAAAGAGAAGGCCCTTAAAAAAGTAAGGCAATTGAAGAAGAAAGCGGAGAAAAAGACCAAAGAAGCCGTTACGGCTTTGAACGTGGCGAAAACACTGGAAGAAAAACACAAGAAAAAGAAGGAGGACGCGGAACTGGCCAAAGACTATGCCAGTGAACTTGAAAAGGCCATCCGGTCAGACTCCTATGAAAAAGCCGTAGCCCAATTATCGGAACAAAAAGAGCAGATCGAAGCCTTGGTGGAAAAGGAGACAAAAGGATTGGCAAAAAAAGAACGGTCCGCAGAAGCGGCGTCCAAAAAAGCTGATAGCCTCATGACCCGGGCCGAGGAACAGAGTGAACGGATCCGTGCACTGAAAACGGACCTGAGAACCGTGGAGCGGAAAAAAGAAAACACGGAAGCTCCTGATAAAAAGGAAAAACTTGGGATTAGGGCGGATTCCCTTCAAAAAAGGATCGCATCCCTCGAAGCGGATAAAAAGCAAAATTTCCGGTTAGCTGAAAAGGAAAACAGGAGAGCCCGGGAACTCGAGGAAGAAGCCGATATGATCGACCACTTGATGGCTGAGAACATCGAGGAAACTGAAGCTGGTAAAGCAGAAAGAATCGCTCTTTCCCGTTCGGAACCCTCGGAGATCGAATCTACACTCTCCCGCCTGAAGGAAGAACAGAAGAAACTGGACCGAAAGAGTGAAAAAGAACTCGCAGCCCTGCGGGAAGAGGAACTGATCACCGGGACCCCAGAAAGCTCCACCTCATCCCAGGAGAGCACGGACCCGGAAAGCCCCCCAGAAAAGGGAGCAGAGACCAGCGGGGAAGAAAGCGAACGCAGCAGGACCAGCGAGGCCGACACTTCAGCCAGAACAAGGGACGAACAAAAAGGGACCGCGACCGCCG